>NZ_JBFTIN010000004.1:0-215648 GCF_056394785.1 Rhizobium sp. 10N414
GCGCAATGTCGGTTGCCGTCACCTTGATGTCTGACGTGCCTGATGTCGTCGGCGTACCGCTGAAGGTGCGCGTCGAGGCATTGAAGCTCAGCCAGGTGGGAAGAGCGGTGCCGTCGGAAGAGGTTGCCGTGTAGGTCAGCGTGTCGCTGCTGTCGACATCGGTGAAGGTGCCGGCCGGCAGCACGAAGGAGAAGGCGGTACCGGCCGTGGCGTTCTGGGTGGCGGTCTGGGCCGCCAGAACCGGCGCGTCGTCGGCGCCGTGGATGGTGATCGTCAGCGMGGCCGTGGCGGTGGCGCCGGCGGCGTCGCGCATGGTGTAGCTGAAGACCTCGTTCAGCGTGTTGGTTGATTGCCGCAGCGCCTGCACCGCGGAGTTGGTCTCGTTGATCGTATAGCTATAGGCGCCCGTTGCATCGATCAGCAGGCTGCCATAGGTGCCGGCAAGTGCGGTGCCGAGCGTGCCTGTTGTCGCGCCGAAGCTGACCGCTGTGACGGTCTTGGTGTCGTTTTGATCCGGATCGGTGTCGTTAGCAAGCACATTGCCGCTGGCGACAGAACCGCCCGAACCATTGGCAACGCCGCCCTTCTCGGTCGCATCCCCGGCATCGGCAACCGCCGTCGGCGTCGTGTTGCCCGCTATCGTCGTGGTAATATTGAAGGTCTCGCTGGTGGCAAGGCCGGCAATGTCTGTTGCCGTCACCTTGATGCCTGACGTGCCTGTCGTTGTCGGCGTACCGCTGAAGGTCTGCGTCGCGGCGTTGAAGCTCAGCCAGGTGGGAAGAACCGAGCCGTCGGCAGAGGTTGCCGTGTAGGTGAGCGTTTCGCCGCTGTCGACATCGGTGAAAGTGCCGGCCGGCAACGCGAACGAGAAGGCGGTATTGACCGTGGCATTCTGGGTGGCGGTCTGGGCCGCCAGAACCGGCGCGTCGTCGGCGCCGTGGATGGTGATCGTCAGCGCGGCCGTGGCGGTGGCGCCGGCGGCATCACGCATGGTGTAGTTGAAGATCTCGCTCAGCGTGTTGGTCGACAGCCGCAGCGCCTGCACCGCGGAGTTGGCCTCGTTGATCGTATAGCTATAGGCGCCCGAGGCCGCGAGGACGAGACTGCCATAGGCGCCGTTGAGTGCGGTGCCGAGCGTGCCTGTTGTCGCGCCGAAGGCGATCGCCGTCACCGTCTTGGTATCGCCGGCATCCGGATCGGTGTCGTTAGCAAGCACGTTGCCGCTCGCAACCACGCCGCCCGAACCATTGGCAACACCGCCCTTCTCGGTCGCATCGCCGGCATCGGCAACCGCCGTCGGCACCGTGTTTGCCGTTGCTGGATTAAATAGTACATCGACCCAGTAGTTCTCACTGTTGAAGGTGCTGCTCGGGAAGACGCTGGCCGAATTATAGGTGTAGACACCGGCATTCGCCGGAGCCGTAAGGAATCCGTTTGTCACGGAAGACGCGAAGTAGTTTCCCGTTGCCGTGTAATGTCCGTAGTTGGTGTGATACGAGACTACATAGGTCGTACCAGCGGTGATCGCGACCGGGTTGGAAAAGCTCGCCGCCTGCCAGCCTACACCTGACTCGTTGCTGAAGGTGACCGTTGCCAGCCTGGTCCCCGTGCTCGACCACAGCGACGCTGTATGTGGCCCGATGTTCAAGTCGCTCTTGTAGTACCGCACGCCCGTGACCGTGCCTGCCACTGAGGATTGGAACTTCATTCCCACTTCGATCGCGTTGGGATCGACATCCGGCACGATGGGCGGAACGGCCGAAGCGGAAAAGAAGTTGTTGCCAGTTACCGTCACAGTGCGGCCGGCACCGGGGGTTTCGAGATTGAGGCTGTCATCCACCGCCCGGGTCTTAATATTGAACGTACCGGCTGCCTGCGCGACCCAGCTATAGGTCCAGCTCTCGTCTCCAACGGCCCGGTGCCACGTTGTCCCGCCATCGGTCGACACTTCGACGGCAGCGATGACGCCGCCGACGTCGGAAGCGGTTCCGCTGATGGTGATGGCGTTGCCTACCTTAAGAGGGGTCCCGTCGTTCGGCGCGGTGATCGATGATACCGGTTTTGTCGTATCCGTCGACTGCGTTGCTGATACCAGGCCTGCCTCCAATGTGCCAGGCTGGATCCCCATGTCCGCCAGCAGGTTGACCATGGCCTGCTTGACCCGCGGATCGACCGGCGTGGCCTCGAGATCGTGGTTCTGATCGAGTCCCCATGCCCAGTAAACCGTGCCGGCGCCGAACACCAGGGCGCCGCTAGGAGCTCGGTAAAGCGTCAGATTGTGCGTTGCGGTGGCAGTCCCGGTGATGGTGCCGTAGTCCAGCAGATATTGGTCCACGGGCAAGGTGGTCGACGACAGTTCGATCAGTCCGGCGGGACGCCAGCCATTATCGGGTGACTGATCCCATTCATATCCGAGATAGTTCTGCTGGAGCGTGGCCGTCTGGCCAGGTTGCAGGTTTGCCACGCTGGTATCGCGCCAGAAGCGCAGATTGGCGTCGTCATACGGGATGGTGATCGAATCGCTTCGGTACGAGTCGACCTGGAACATGGTGCCGGTCAGCGCGTTCTCCGGCCGCCCTCCCCCGACCGCGGTCGGGGAGACGAACCGTGGATCCCGGTAGGTTCCGGTCCATTGGTTATTCGGATCGATGGGGCCGGCCCTGGTCTCCTTGTAGCACACTAGGGTGCGATACGCTTGGGTGCCAGAACTGATGCTCGGAGCGAAGCGCGTCTCCCAGTAGACCTCGTTGCCGCTCCAGAAGCAGAGATTTACACCAGCGTCCCGTGCTGCCTCGACGTTGGTGCGTTGTTGTCCCGACCAATACTCGTCGTGGCCGACGCTCAGGAACATCTTGTGGTTCTGAATCAGGCTGCCGAGGCGATCGGAGTCCACTCCGGCCATGTAGGAAACGTCATAGCCGTTCTTTTCCAACCACTGGATGGCTGGGTACTCGACACCGAATATATAATCCTGTGGTCCGGCCGCCAGGCCGCCGCCCCTCGTGGTGATCGGGCGATTGTAGCTAACCGCGTATGCGCGCCCTGGGGACGAGTCGCCCCCCGGCCCGTTGCCCTGGTATAAATTGGCCCCGCCCCAGGGATTGTAGGCCTGCCAGGTCTCATCCGAAGTTTGGAAGAGGACGTCGCTGTGGCTGCTGTCGTCGCGCACGATGAACGGGATTTGGTTCTCGCCGAAGGTACCATCCTGACGCACGAGCTTCGCGATATAGATTCCCGACGTTGCGTCGGCCGGAATTGCCCAGGACGCTGAAACCGACCAGTTGCCGGCGTCGACCAAACCGGTGGTGCTGTCGCGCAACGCTGTAGGCTGGTTCTGGACGCCCGTATGCTGAATGGTGTCGACCTTGCGTGCTCCCATGCCGCCGTAATAACCGAGGCGATAGATGTCGATCCGATAGTTGTTGGAATTGGTATTGATCTTGAAGCTGACAGTCTGGCCCCGATTGATGCTAATGTCGGTGGCGAACCCCTCGATGTTCGAGCTCCCGGCTCCCGTGATGCCCCATTCGCTCTGCGGATTGCCCTGCTTCTGGTTTTCCGCCACAATCGCATTGGTGGTGGCGGCCGCCGCCGCCAGACTCTGCGTCGCTGCGCTTTGCGTGCCCACCGGTTCAGTCATCGAGCCGGAAAGGATATTCACACCCTGGGAGGTTGCGCTTGCCCCTCCGATCTCTCGACGGCCTGGCGATGACCCGTTCGAGACTGTTGAGCCCGTCCTCATTGTTGTTCCGTGCCAACCTGACAAGGGCGAAAGGTCGCGGTTCAGAAGCGGGTCGCTGACAGACGCGCCAAATGTTCCCTTGCCGGTCGCATAGTCCGATCCCTCGGCCAGCCTGGTTCCGGGCAGTTGGCCGTAACGCTGGAGCATGCCGCCGCCTTGCGCCCAATCGAGCATTCGCGTCGGAGAGGTATGGTAGCCGCAGATGCCAAACGCCAGAAATGAGTGCGATCCGTGAACACTCGCCCGCGCTGACGGGGTCGATTCAGGGGTGACGACCTTGCCGGAAGCGGACCCGCTCTCTACACTCATCGAACCTGGTCCGGACGCTGTCTGCGCAGCACCGTCAACGGAAATCGGCTGATGTACTACAAAGTCGCCGCGTTGAACTCCGGCTCCGCAGATCGTTGCGAAACTATCGGCCAACGACGGCAGTGTGGTGTCGTTATTGACCTGGCCGTGAGCGTCGCAGACCACCCCCGTCGACCGTTCGTCATCCTCATTGACCGCGATGGTGTTGACGGGACTGTCGGCGGCAGTGCCAGACTTAATCGCATCGGTCGTTTGTGCGGCCAGCGCGAGTCGATAGTTGTTATCTTCCCTATAGGCGGTGTTGCGAAGCTTGGCCTTTCGGCCCGCTAGCCACCGGGGAGTCAACGAATCCAATAGCATTGAGCGAGATGCCCAACGGAGAGCTTTGCGATGCATGGCATGCCCCCTCGCGAAAATCTACCAATGTGCAGATTGTCGAATGATAGCCGAAGAGGCGCGAAATACCTTGTACGCCTTTCGAGCTAAATCGGGCGATCACCTTTTGGCCAATAAGGACTATACCGCTCTCGCGTGACCGAGAGACGCCGTTGGAGGCGTCAGCGACGCCATGCAGGCGTTTTATGAGATCGTCAGAGAAGCGGGTCATGTCGACTAAGACCACGAATGGACATGGTTTTCGAGGTTGAAGCCTCCCTCGCCTTCCATGACGATGATGTGACCATCGCTGCATCAAACATCGCAGGATGCAACTGGCCCATCCGATCCTGATCGCTGGACCAACTCTCCGGCAGGAGCAGCCGTAAGCTCACCGGGGAGCCTCGTCGCGGTCAGCGAACACTCGAGCTTGGGATGGCAGAACTGTACCGAGGGTGAGCAGGAACGCGTCAGGATGGCCATGCGACCGAGCGAGAACGAAAGGAAGTGCGGCGCCAGGACGTTTGCTGCGATTCTAGCCCGCGAGAGCCAGGAGTTAAGCGCCGAGCTGTCAAGGACTGTTCCTGCCTTTGGCGGTCTTGCAAGGCGCCGATTTGCTGACCGCGTCCGGTTTCCCCTCTGCAGAGGCATATATTGCCAAAGGGCTGTCCGGAATGCTCGGACAGCCCCTTTATGGCTAGTTTGCAAGCAGATCGTTGACGCGGGTTTCGGCGTCTGTGAGCGCGGCATCGATCTCCTTTTGCCCAGTGATCGCAGAAGCGATCTCTTCGCCGATGATGTCGTTGACCGCGAACTGATGACGAACCTGTGCAGGCAGGGGTTTTGCGACGTTTGCGATGCTGAGGATCGTGGCGCGATGCGGCAGCGCCTTGAACTCCGCTGAGTCAATGACCGCCTGCTGAGCCGGCAGGTGACCGGTCCGGGCCCAATCGAAGTTGTGATCGGCCATGAACTTCAAGAACTTGCCGATCGCCGCAACCTGCTCCGGGGTCCGATCCTTCTTTGTCATCGCCCAGGAGTGGCCATCCGACCAATAGGCCGGTTCACCACCGAACACTGGCGGATACGGATAGACCGCATAACCGTTGGTGAGCGCGTTGTCGGCCTCTTTCGACAGGGCATCGAAGTCACCCACAACCCAGGTACCATTCAGAAGAACACCACCGTCCCCCTTGGTAAAGCCGGACAGGGATGCAGCATAGTCCTGGTCTTTCGTGGTCAGATCCTGATCGTAAATGTCCTTGAACAGCTGGACGATCTTCTTGGCTTCAGGTGTGTTGAGTTTGACGTGGGTCGGATCTGCGAAGAAGTCGGACTTCATCTGGGTCAGGTAGATATAGAGGGCACGATAGAACGCACCCTTTTCGTTGGCCATGCTCTGAACGAGATAGGGCTTGCCGGTCTTTTCCTTGAACTGCTTTGCCTGTGCGAGCAGTTCATCGGCCGTCTTCGGCAGCACTGGCGTTCCGTCATTATTCACCAGACCCGCCTTGCGGAAATAATTCATGTTGATGTGCCACAACATGGTGTGGGAATCGATCGGCAGGCCGAATATCTGGCCTTCCTTCGTCACCCCTTCCCGGCCCGCCGCGGTGAAAGTGGAAGAATCCACGCCGGCAGCCTTTAGTACCGCGTCCAGAGGCTCAAGAAGACCCTTCGACTGATAGTCGGACAGGACGGATTCATGGATGGTGACGACATCTGGCGGCTCGCCCGATGCCAGCTGCGCCGTCAGCTGGTCGTAACCAGGCCATTCGACGGTGTTCACATTGATCTTGATGTCGGGATTGTCGGCAACGAACTTGTTGATCTGCGACGTGATGATTCCGCACTCGCCTACAGCCTTGCTGACGTCGGTGTTGGTTCCCCAATCGGCGTCGCACGCTCCGAAGAACCGTTGAACTGTAATTTCGACCGGATCAGCGGCCAGAGCCGGCCACGACGCCATGGTCAGCGTCGCCGCCAGTAAGATATTCCTCATGCCAATCTTCATTGCAATCTCCTCCTATTGCTTGCGAAAATGCGCGTTGAAACCGGATTGTCAGATCATGATCGTCATCGCACTGCGTAACCCGAAACCGCGGTGACGATGTATTTCTGGAAGAACAGGTAGACAGCGAGCGTTGGCAGGCCCGCGAACACGGCCTGAGCCATCAGGAAGCCGAGGCCCTCAGTCTGGGCGAAGTTCATCTGCATGGACGCAATGCCGGTCGTGATCGTGTACATGTCCTTCTTGGTCGCCGAGATGAGCGGCCACAGATAGTCGTTCCAGGCACCGAGGAAGGTGAACACACCGAGTGTCGCCTGGGCCGGGATGGTGAGGGGTAGAAGAACCGTCCAGAAGATCTTGAAGCGCGACGCGTTGTCGAGCAGTGCTGCCTCGTCCAGTTCCTTGGGAATCTCCCGGAAGTACTGTGTCATCAGGAAAACACCGAATGGCGCAGCCAAACCGGGCAGGATCAGGCCAGGATAGGTATTGTGCAGTCGCAGCATGCTGAAGATCTGGTGACGCGCGACGATCACTGCCTGCTCCGGCACGGCAAGGCCGAACAGAACGATGACAAACAGAATGTCGCGCCCCGGAAACCGTAGCCGGGCGAAACCATAGCCGGCAAGCGACGACAGGATCAGCACACCCAGCGTCATCCCCGACGAAACGATGAGACTGTTCAAGAACCAGCGGAAGACATTGGATCCGCCAAACACGTCCGCGTAGTTCTTGATCGTATACGGAACGTGGAAGACCGAATTCGTATCCAGCTTCAGTTCCGCATTGAGCTTGAACGACAGCCCGACGACCCAAAGGATCGGCAATACCATGATCAGGCCGGCTGCCACGACGGCGAGAAGGATGATTCTGTCTCCCAGGGATTTTCCGACAATGCGGGAGCTCGTGCGGCTCATCGATTTTCTCCCTGCCGGTTGGAAAGGAAGTACTGCAGCATGCCGGCCATCAGGATGATCGCGAACAGGACCTGCGAGGTCGCAGCGCCCATGCCGACATCGAAGCGGGTGAAGGCAACGTCGTAGATGTAAAGGACAATCGGTCTCGAAGCATTGTTGGGGCCGCCCTGCGTCATCAGCTGGGCCTGGCCGAATACCTGGAACTGAAGCACGCTTTGAATGATCAGCACGAGCAGGAATGTCCGACGGATCGACGGAAGCGTAATGCGCCGCAGCGTCTTCCAGCGCCCGGCATTGTCGAGCGCAGCCGCTTCATAGATCTCGCCCGGCACCTGTTGCAGTGCGGCCAGAAACAGCATCATCGGCAAGCCTACGCCCCACCAGACCGTTGCGATCGCAACGGCCGGAAGCGCAAGACGCGCATTGCTTAGGAAGGTTACCTGCGGCAGACCGAACCAGCCGAAGATATTGGAAAGCAGGCCAATGTCGGGAATGAAGACGATGCGCCATATCAGGGTGACGACCGTGACCGACAGCACCGACGAGGCAAAGAAGACGGCGCGCATCACCGAGGCGAAGCGTGTCTTGCGATTGAGCGCCAGCGCGAGTGCAAGTCCGAATACCGCGAGAACCGGCACGGTCAAGACAACGAAATAGAGTGTATTCAGAACTGCCCCGCGGAAAATCTTGTCGCTAAAGAGACGCGTATAGTTTGCAAGCCCCACAAATTTGCCGGGGCCGAACAGGTCAGCCTTCGTCAGGCCTAGCCAGAAACCCCAAAAGAGAGGAATGACGAGCAGGCAGACGAAAACAAGCACGAAGGGCGCAACGAACAAGCCGTTTCGCAATCGGGATTCGTTCATGTGGATGGCCTGGCTCATCACGCTGCCTCTGCGGTGTGATAGCCGCGGCCGGCCGCGTCAAAGAGGTGGGTCCGGCGGCCGTCGAACGTCAGGGCCACGGCTGCGCCTGGCGCGAGTGGGCTGTCTCCTTTGGCTTCTGCCACCAGCAGCGAGTTATCTGCGATGCGAGCATAGACGAGCGTGCGATCCCCCAGCCGCTCGATGACCTCGACAACGGCATCCGTGTCGCCTGTGCCGGATCGCCCGATCGAAATGGCTTCAGCGCGGACCCCCATCGTGTAGTCGCTGGCCGGCGCCAGTTCTTTGATTGGAACCGCCGTATGGACAGTCGTTCCGTCGGTTAGGCGAACAAAATCGCGGTCCAGTTTCACKGGCAGGAAGTTCATGGCAGGAGAACCGACGAACTCGGCGACGAAACGTGTCGCAGGTCGTGCATAAATCTCCATTGGTGTGCCGACCTGTTCGATGCGGCGATTGTTCATGACCACGATCCGGTGTGCGAGCGTCATCGCCTCGATCTGGTCATGCGTCACGAAAACCATCGTTGATTTGACGCGGTTGTGAAGCTGCGCCAGCTCGACGCGCGTTCTGACACGAAGTGCTGCATCAAGATTCGACAAGGGCTCGTCGAACAGGAAGGCTTGCGGCTCCTTGACAATCGCGCGGCCGATGGCCACGCGCTGACGCTGACCGCCGGACAATTGCCCCGGCTTGCGATCAAGCAGCTTGTCGAGAACAAGAACATTTGCCGCCTCCGTTACCCGGCGAACGATTTCCGCTTCGTCGACCCCGATGTTGCGCAAGCCGAAGGCCATGTTGTCGCGTACGCTCATATGCGGGTAGAGCGCATAGTGCTGGAACACCATGGCGATACCGCGCTCGCCCGGCGGCAGATGATCGATGCGTTTGCCGTCGATGCGTATCTCGCCGCCGTCGATGCTCTCCAGCCCGGCAATCATTCGCAGCAAGGTGGATTTTCCGCAGCCGGATGGGCCAAGGAAGACCATGAACTCGTTGGAATTGATCGTCAGGGACAGGTTGTCGATGACCTGCACCGCACCATATTGCTTGCTTATGTTCACCAGTTCGATGAGCGCCACTTATTCCTCCGCTGATTGAGTTCCAGAGCCTGCCGTTTGAGGCCGAGCGCGGCTTTCCGCGCCCGCCTCAGCTCGTTCATTTGCTCTGATTGACCGTCGCGATCATGGCATCGAACAAGGCAGCAGCGACCGGATCGGTGCCGGCCTGGCCACTCGTCAACCGGAAGGTTGTTGCAACGAGATTGCCGCGCCCCACACGTCGTTCAGCGATGGTGACCGCGGGTTTGTGGACCCAACCGATGACCAGCCCGCCGTGGACCGGTCCGGCATACTCGAAGGTGCGGAAGCCCGTCATGACATGATGTGGAACGACCTTCTCGAAGGACAGGTCGAGCAACGGACCACCCGGCAATGAAGCAAACGCACCTTTACGTCTTATCCAGCTGAAGTTGGCAATCCAGTCGCCACGCCACAGCGTACCTTCACGTGCGATCAGTCCGATTCCTGGGAGCTGCTGGTCTATACCAACAGGCATATCCCGTTCATCGATGGTCATCTCGCGATAGAGCTTTTCGCCTTCGGGAATGTCCTTGCGCAGATTGCGGTGCGTGGGAATGCTGCCATCGGCGATCACAAGATAGCGTGCCCCGTGGCGCATTGCCTCAATATCGCTCTCATCAAGGGCATGCGCCAGATTGACGTCCGCCTTATCAGGCTCAGAGACCGGATAGCCCAGTGTCTCTGCAAAAGCGCGAAGCGCCGGATCCTTCGAAGCGATGCTCGGCAGGTTGGCTCGGCTGCGCTTTGCGTACAGCGCGATATCGAGAACATTGGTCGCAAGCCGCCGTCCGCTGGACAGGACCTCAACTTCGATGCGAAGCGTGCGATTGACGTCGGTTTCCGGCATTTGCATCGGCACGATGCCGACGCTTGCCACCGCGTTGGCACCCGTTGCTGGCAGTGCCCGCTCGCCGTCCTGCCCGTAGGTCCAGCGGATCGTTGCGCCATCCGGAATGGACGCGCCACCGGTCGCCACCGAGAGATCCACCTCCAGGAGTTCGCCGGCGTAGGCAGACCAGGCATTCGGGCGGGCGATCACGACGATGTCGCTATTGATGCTCGCGAAGTCGTCGTGGAAGACACGCGGATTTCTGTTGATGTCCAGAAGGCCGTTTGCCTCCCAATGAACGTCCGTGAATTCGGTGATGACGTAGCCGACGATCTTGGGATGGGCGCGCATTACCTCGATTTCATATTTGAGGTTCGCGAACTGGTACCATTGCGCAGCCTCGATGAACGATCCGAAGTCCGTAAAGACGGTGTCCAGATGGAGCGCGCGGAAGCGCTTTTGAACGCCGTGCGGATAGGCGACGCCATCACCCCATGTCGCACCGGTTTCCATCCAGAAGGGCTCGGAACCATCTTGCAGAAGGAGTTTCGAGGGATCGGGCAAGCCCCACACGCCGAACTCGGAGACGATGAGAGGCTCTTCGCCTCGCCACTGCGCATCGCCAAGGCCAGAATAGGTCCACGCTGCGCCCTCGGCAAATTGCCTGGTGATGTCGTCCCACTCCTCGCGTCGTTCCGGAATGGAGCGGTAGTAGTGGTAGTCATTGAGGTCCGACTTCACGTGGAAGTTCGGGAAACAGGCGGAATTGTCCGAAACAAGACGGCTCGGGTCGAGCGTCTTCAACCAGTCGTAGGTCTCGGCGAGCCACTGGCGATGATCGGCGTTCTCGACGATACGGGTTCCCCAATCCTCATTGATGATCGTCCAGGCGATGATCGACGGGTGGTGGCCATCGCGCCTGACGATTCCCTGCATGGTCTCGCGCATTCGCCCGGCCGAGGCGTCGCTGAAGGTCTGGACGTTCGGAATTTCGGTCCAGATCAAAAGACCGATACGGTCCGCCACATCGTAGTAGCGCGGGTCGGGAACCTTGATGTGAATGCGCAGCGTATTCAACCCAAGTGCCTTGGCCTTGCGCGCCTGGTCCTCGAGGAACTCAAGCGAAGGCGGCGTGCAGATGCCTTCGGGATAGTAGTCCTGATCAAGGGCGGCACGCATGTAGAGCGGAGCACCGTTGAGGAAGAGCTGGCCGCCCCTGGTCTCGATGGTGCGAAACCCGAATGTAACCGAAGTCGCATCGACGATTGCGTCTGCGACCGAAAGACTGATATCGGCACGGTAAAGCTGCGGTGCATCAGGCGACCAGGACTTCACCTCGCCAACAACGACGCTCAAGGTGCGACCAGATCCCTTAGCCGCGGCCTCCAGGGCTCCGTCCGGCCCGTAGACAGCGACGCGCACCTCAGCGTCTGCCGCGGATGCGGAAAGGTCCAGATCGAAGCGAACAACACCCGAGGAAAGGTCTGCCCTTACCTCGGCATGCTTGATGTGGCTGGTATCACGCGCCTCCAGCGTCACCGATTGCCATATGCCGCCGAGAGGGCCGTACCAGCTTTGCTTGCCATGCGGAATTTCCGCAAAGGGAAACTGCGGGTACCTGGTCGCGTCGGCGCTCGGAAGCGTAACCGAGACCTCGATCTCATTTTCCGGTTTGAGGATGCTGTTCGGAATCGTCAACGAGAACGGAAGGTAGCCTCCTTCGTGGTTGCCGATAGGCTGACCATTGACCAGGACTTCAGCAAAATAGTTCACCGCGCCGAAGTGAAGGGAGATGTCGCGCTCCGCCCATTCTTGCGGCAGGAAGAACTGCCGACGGTAGCTTGCAGTGCCAAACGCGTCGCGAAGATCGGCAAATTCGGATTGCCAGACGGATGGAACGGAAATCGAGCGCCAGTCGGCATCCCCTTCGAATTTGAACTGCCAGAGGCCGTCGAGTGTCATTCGCTTGCGCGCGTCCTGGGATAGCGGCAAAGCGGGCGTGACAGGGGCGGTCATGTACTCTCTCCCTTGCGAATTATGTTATTAGTTATATTATTAGTTATGGGTACAGAGAATATAACTACCTGGCAAGCCGGAAAATTCGGGACCCGCAAAACCCACAGTGGACGGTTGTCGGAAAAGTGGGTTTTCTATAATTTGATGAATGGGATGGGCCGATCGATGAAGTGGGACAAGCATTGACCAAGCGTGCAACCATGGTTGACGTTGCACAGCGTGCAGGCGTCTCACAGGCAACGGTGTCGCTGGTATTGAATGGGGTCAGCAATCCCCGCGTTTCCGAGGTGACCCGATCGCGCGTCGTGGAAGCGGCCGAAGCCCTTGGTTATCGCAAGGGCCCTCGACACAATGTTCCCGAGCATCGGCGACCCGTTATCGGGCTGCTGCTCGATGAAGTCAGCACAACACCGTTTGCCATGCCCTTCATCGAGGGCGCGCGCGATGAAGCGGCCCTGCAGGATATCCTGATCGCAACCTTCTGCACGCGCTCGGATCCCAAGATCGAGAGCGCGGCTCTCGATCTGCTTCAGGAATTGAACGTCATCGGCATACTTTATACCACCCTGACGACCCGACAGATCGTTGTCCCGGAACGGCTGAACGACATCCCCACAGTTCTCGTGAATTGCTATGAGAAGCATCGGCGTCATCCCTCGGTCGTTCCCGGCGATATCGCCGGCGGGCATGCGGCGACCGAGGCGCTGCTGAAGGCCGGTCATCGAAGGATCGCTCACCTGAAGGGCGAGGACTGGATCGAAGCTGCCAGGGACCGCGAAAAAGGATACCGGCAAGCGCTGACCACATGGGATGTGCCCGTCGACGAAGACCTGGTACTGATGGGAGGATGGACCGTCAATGGCGGCCGCGAACTGACCCTCAAATTGCTTGATCGGAAAGACCCGCCGACTGCCATCTTCTGCTTCAATGACCGAATGGCCGTCGGCGCATATGATGCCATCAAAAGCCGCGGCCTGCGTGTGCCCGAAGACATCTCCGTGGTGGGATTCGACGACGAGGATCTGGCCTCCTACATGGTGCCACCACTTTCAACGGTGCTGTTGCCCCATGACGAAATGGCGCGATGGGCCGTCGGTGCCCTCCTCGACCACAACGAGGGTATTTCATCCCACCGAACCACCCAGAAGATCAAGCTCGAGTGCCCATTCGTTGAACGCGGTTCGATCGCAGCCCCTCAGTCTTGATGCGGTTGATACATTGCCCCGTCGTTTTTGACCTTGGAAGAGGATCATTGTCGGTCCGCCGAGGAACGGGATCATGTCGACCAGGAATCGCGGGATGTCGCGCACCCTGGCGCGCGCCCCGTGATTTTCCTGAAGTGGTTTCGTTTGTCAGCGTTCAGCAAGCTTGAAACTCACGCATCGTCGATGCTGGGCGGCGGCAGGTGATCTGGTGGGTTCCCGGGGCCGCTTACTCAAAGCCGAGGCGCTGGGCTGCCTGGCGGAACAGCGCCTGGTCAGTGGGCGGCAAGTGGAATGCCGAGATGAAATCGTTCAGCCGATAGGCGGGATACCGATCGTGTATCATGGCGAGATAAGACTTCCCCTCACTCAGCCGTCCCGCGATCGACAGGCAAAGTGCGGCGATCGCCAGAATGTGAGCGTGAGCATTCGGACGGGCGGCGGCCTTGACGCCCCAGTTCGCGGCATCCTCGAAGCTTCCGAGGCGCACGAGAGCCAGGGCACGGCTTGCAAGCATGCCGAAGAGCAGCGGGTCGAAAGGACTGAGCGCGCGGGAGTGATCGGCCGCCAGGATCGCGGCGCCCGGATCACCGGACTGGGATTGAACGAAAGCGAGGGAGTAATGCGCGATCGCGAAACTGGGGCTCAGTTCGACCGCCTGTTGCAGCTCGCTGACGGACTGATCGTGCAACGCTCTCAACCATAGCGCCCGGCCCATGGCGAGATGTGCCGTCGGGTCGCGATCATCGACCATCATGCTCTGGCTCGCTGCTCGATAGGCAAGTTCGGCCTCGGCGTCGCGATCCGCCCAATGCTGGAAGGCACTCTGGAAATGGGTGAAGGAGAGCCCCGCATGCGCACGGGCAAACGTCGGGTCGAGGCCAATCGCCCTTTCGAAGAAGCGCTGGGCTTGCTCGTTGTCGCTCTTGGTGAAGCGATACATGTGCCAGAGCCCCCGGTGGTGGGCCTCCCAGGCGTCGAGAGAGTTCGGCGTCTTCAGGAGGGCACGATTGCTCTCGATCGTTTCGACTTCGCGCTCGATCGAGACGACGATCCTGCTGCCGATTTCCTCAAGGAGGAGGAAGGTATCGGCCACACGGCGCTCGAAGACCTCCGTCCAGGCGATGCGCGCTGTTCTTGCCTCTGTCAACTCGACGCGAAGGATAATGCGGTCGCCGACGCGCTGAAACGATCCGTCGACCACGTAGTCGACGCCGAGCAGCCGTGCTGTCTCGTCAACCGTGTGGTGCCGGTCCCTCAGCGCAAACATCGTGCCCTGCGCGATTACATGGAACGAGCGCAGCTTCGCGAGCCGTGTGATAATGTCGTATGCCAATGCATCGGACGGACCGCCAGGAGCGGCTACGGCCGACAGCTCATTGAACGGCATGATCGCAATTGATGCGCGCCGAGGCTCCTTGAGCAAGCTTTCGGTTTCGGGTGGAGACGATGCAGCCACAGCGCTGGCGCTTGGGCGCTGCTGCCGGAAGGTCTCGTCTGTCTGGGTTCTGGCCGTCTGCCAGGCGTCGCGCAAGGATCGCTCATTGATACCCTCGGCATCAAACAGCTTCGCGGTCGCTTCCAGATGCTCCTCGCCTTCTCGAAAACGACCCGCCTTGGCGAGGGACATCAATAGCAATTCGTGCGGGCGAAGGTCGAAGGGCGCAAGCTGGATCCAGCGATCGAGATAGGTTTGTGCCTCTTCGGGCGGGAAACGCTGCACCATATGCTCGAGAAGGGCTGTATGGATGTCGCGCAGCCGACGACGTTGCGACAGCAGCCATGTTTCGAATGCCGGGCTACGCTCGACGCCCGATCCTTCGTGAAAGTCCCCGGCAAACAGGGCTGCCAGGGACCGCAACTGGCTGAGTGACTGCGTCTTGAATCCATGCTGACAAGCCGCAGCCGCCTCGATCGCATCGATAAAGCAGTCCGACAGATCCAGTCTGATGGTGTCGCCCTTCGTGATGACGCGTTGTTCCCCGATCAGCGTGCGAATCTTGCTCAAGCACCATCGCAACTCGCCACGCGGATCGTCGGGGATATCCCACAACAGATCGCAAAGCTGCGCCCTGCCGCACGGCCTCGGTGAAAGCGCAAGGTAGGCCAGAAGAGATCGCACCTTCCGGGAGCCGGGGAGCTTCAGATCGACGCCCTCTCGCCGGATCGCCATCGGGCCGAGCAGTCGGATCTCGAGCGGGCCTCCAGGTTGATTTGCGTCCCCGCCGCCCGATTCCACGCTCATTCCCACGCCAGCTGCCACGCCGACCCCCACTATCCCTGTCTAAGCCAGAGACCGTGGCACGACACGTGCCCAACCACGGTTGCCATAGACGCACCATGAGGCTGATCAATCTGACCCAAGGAGAAAACAATGTCCACATCTGCGGCCGTCGCCAGTAATCCTCAGCCCGCCGTCGATTTCAGCGCGCTCAAGGCCAGGCAACAAAGTGCATGGTCCTCGGGCGACTACGCAATCGTTGGGACGACCTTGCAGATTGTCGGGGAAAGCCTCTGCGAAGCGCTCGATCTGCGCGCCGGTTCGAAGGTACTTGACGTTGCGGCCGGCAACGGCAACGGCGCGCTTGCCGCAGCCCGACGCTGGTGCGAGGTCACGGCAACCGATTACGTTCCGGCGCTGCTCGAACGTGGCCAGGAGCGCGCCAAAGCCGATAGGCTGCCGATCGTCTTCCAGGAGGCCGATGCAGAACATCTGCCGTTTGCCGATCAGTCCTTCGACAATGTGCTGTCGATTTTCGGCGTGATGTTCACGCCCGACCAGGAGCGCGCTGCGTCCGAACTCATTCGGGTCTGCAAGCGCGGCGGCTCGGTTGGCCTTGCGAACTGGACCCCTGACGGTTTCATCGGGCAGATGTTCAAGACGATCGGCAAGCATGTGCCGCCTCCGTCAGGTGCTCGCTCGCCGGCGCACTGGGGCTCGCGGGCACGGCTTGACGAATTGTTCCCGAAAGCCGTCGCGTCGATCGCAGCAACGCCCAGGCAGTTCGTGTTCCGATACAAGTCACCGGACCATTGGCTTGAGGTCTTCCGGACCTATTACGGTCCAGTGCTGAAAACATTCGCCGCCCTTGACCCGGCGGCGCGAGATACACTGACCGACGACCTTTTGGTGCTCATGGAACGCTTCAATCGCGCCGATGACGGCACCGTGGTCGTGCCAAGCGAATATTTGGAGGTCATCGTCACGAGGCTCTGAACACAGGCTTCCGACACCGGCCGGGCATGGGCTTTAAATCCCGATGCTCGGCCGTCAGGTCGAGCGTGTTGTTTTCGAGCCAGGCGATGCCGCCCGCTTGGAGTTGGAACAACGCTCTGATCTTGGAAACGAAAGCCCGGCTGCTGGCAGACTGCCCCTGATTGGAGAGGAGACTCAACCAGGATTTCGCGCGTTTGAAATCGCGCCTGGGGGCAACATGACACCGTCTGAGTTTAGCGCGGCCGTGGTGGTCGCAAGAATGTCGGCAAGCGACATTCAGGAACTGCTTGGCATTGACGAACGAACCAGAAGCCAGCTTGCCTCTGGAGAGAAGCCTGTGCCTCGTTGTGTCGCCTTGTGTCTGTGGCTCATGGCTGCCTATGGCGTTTCCATTCTGGAGGCTCGTGTCCTTGCGGAGGATCCTGGCAGTTAAGAAACCCGCTCCGGCGGAGCTCAAGGAGCCGATCTCTCGCTTTCGCAAAAATGGATCAATGCTCCAGTTCTGGCCGCTATAATAGAAGCCGAGAATGATGGCCTGCTCGTCTGTGACGGTGAACGCGATGTCACACGCCGCTCGAACCCAACCGTGCGAAGGCCGGGACGATTACCGTCATGCAACGTACCGCGCTCGGAGGCGACATCGAAGCCGCGCACATAGGTTTCCAGGCGGTCGATAGCCAAGCGCGATGTCGGAGGATGTCGCATCCGCAATCCACGCATAGAGCGACAGCAGATCGGCCGAGCTTCCGGTGATATAACCGTGCGGCACTTCACGTCTGGTCTTTCACCCGCTCCGCATGACGGGTGCGCACGCTGGCGAACGCATCATCGACACTGACACCGCGCGCGGGATCGGCCTTCATCGCGTCGAGGCTCGGGGCTGCCTGATGCTGGAGCCAGCGCCCGACCGGCTCATCGCGTTCTTTCAGCGCAGGAATACCCTCGCGGACCACCTCGCTCGCCGAAGCACAATCACCCGCGCTCACCTTCGCGTCGATAGACGCTGCCTGATCGCCCGGCAGGCTGATGGTTCTTTTCTCGATGGTCGCCACGATACACCTCCAGCATCCATCACATCACGTGGTATGAAATTCATGCCATCGACCTAAGCGCACTTCCATAGGCCAAAACCGTAGAATTCTGCACACTCTGACGATCTGAAAGATGTGCTCTACCTCATCGACGTCTTGACGATGCCGTAAAGACTATGGCCGCGGTTTGTCGGCGAAATGCTTGATCGCGTATTCCGCAACACGCTGGTTCGACTGCCTTGCGTCATCGAGCCAGAACGGGAAGAGTTGCCACTGGTGGATCATGCCAGGCCAGATCTCGGTCTCGACGTCGACTCCGACCTTTCGGGCCTTTTCAGCCAGCCTTAGCGTATCGTCCAACAATGCCTCGCCCGAACCGACCTGGACAAGCAATGGTGGAAACCCGGTCATGTCGCCATAGAGGGGCGACACCATCGGATCAGTGGGCGAGCGTGTTCCGAGATAAGCCTTGCGCATGAGATCGAGCTGAGCGGCGTCGATCAGTGGATCGGTGCTGGCGTTGGCCGTCAGCGATGCGCCTGTTGCAGCCAGATCCGTAACGGGGCTCATCGCCACGACGGCCGCAGGCAACGGTCCCTTGACCCGCATCTGCCTGAGCGTGGCTTCGATCGCGAGGTTTCCGCCGACGGATTCGCCAACGACGACGACATTGCTGGCCTCATAGCCGGAACCAAGCAGCCACCGGTAGGCTGTCAGCGCGTCGTCGATTTGTGCGGGATAGGGGTTATCAGGTGCAAGCCTGTAGTCGATGAGAAGCACGTCGGCGGACGCCGCCTTGGCCAGTGCGCCCGCTATGGCCCGGTGCGTGCGCAACGAACCGCCATAAAAGCCGCCGCCGTGGATATAGAGAATAGCGCGCTTGCCGATCGGATGATGCAGCCTTGCTGGCCAGATGAGCTGCGCATCGACACCATCGGCATCGACAGGCCTGATTTGCACGCGCGTCGGCTCGGGGGTGGCTTCCATCATGTCTTCGAACGCGTTGCGCCGATCGCGCAGGCTGTCGGCCTTCGCATAATAGTGCTTCCATGTTTCGACGAGCTTGCGGACCTGGTCCTTCGAAACCTGCGTCTGGACTGGCGTATCCCCGGCGCTCGTGGGCGACATCGAGAAGGCGACGGCAAGGCTTGCGACCAGACATGTTTTGGTCAGTCCCGCTATTGAGCGCATGATCGCCGCGGACGCACGCCCGCGCGATATGTCGACCCGCCGCCGCAAAATCTCCATCACAAGCACCGCGAAACCTCCGATTCAGGACATCTGTCGAGACAGGTGAAACCTGCCACGACCACGGGCCCTGTCAAGCTCGCCATGGTTTAGGACGCGACCCTTTTCGGCGTGTGAAAGTAATGCCTCTGTCGTATGCCGGCTAGGCTTTGGCCGCGAGCTCTTCCACGCGCTTCAGATTGACCACCGCCTTTACCGGCAGGTGATCGGAGGCAATGCGGGCAAGCGGCGTGTCGTGCGCCTCGACCGCTGTCACGACGCCCTTGCGGTTTGCCATGATGCGATCAAGCGCGAGAACGGGAAGTCGTGCGGGAAAGCTCGGCACGGCGAGCGGCTGCGGGCCGAAGGCGGACTGGAACGTGTGCAGTGACGAACGGTCGCCGAGCCGCCACTCGTTGAGATCGCCGAGCAGGATGGTCGGGACCTCACGCTTGTCGGCCATCAGTTCGACCAGCATCTTGGCCTGCTGTGCGCGCGAATGGCGAAGCAGCCCGAAATGGGCGGCGATGATGCGCAAGGCCCCGCCGCGTTCGAGATCGAGTTCGGCGACAAGCGCGCCGCGCGGCTCAAGCCCGGGGAGGTTGATCTGGTGTACGTCACGGACGAGGCCACGCTTGAAGAGCACGACATTGCCATGCCATCCATGAGCCTTGGCCATGCCGTTAACCGGCACCGGGATAAGTCCGGTCTCCCGTTCCAGCCGGCCGAGATCGAGAATGCCGGTACGCTCACCAAACCGGGTGTCGGCCTCCTGAAGCGCAATCACATCGGCATCGATTTCGTGGATGACCCGGCTGGTGCGCTCCGGATCGAAACGACGATCATTGCCGACACATTTGTGAACGTTGTAAGAGGCAATCAAAGTGCCGTCCGAGCGCGGCTTCTTCTCCGAATGCGCTGCATCCAGTCGCCTTTTTCGATTGCGGATCGATGCGAGGATGTTCGAGGGCAGACTGTCCTTTTTGGCATGCATCGGAGTTTGCTCGCGCTCCGTTGGTCGAAGTGGTTTGATCCGGAGTATAGGCCGGCTATTGAAACTTGCCACGCCTTTAGGCCGAAGAAATCCGCTACAAATAGGGCGATCCGAGCCAAAGAACCTTCTCAAGCAGCCGGACAGCGAAAGGTCGCGCACGCAGCCCCTGCAACGTAACCGGCGACGCCGATTTGATGGCCTCGTCGATATGCTCGTCAATCTCGTTGGCAAAGCCTTCATTCAGCACTTCCAGGTCGACCTCGAAATTCAGCCGCAGCGATCTCGGATCGAGATTGGATGATCCGACATAGGACCAGACCCCGTCGATCGACAGCAGCTTGGAATGGCTGAAGGCCCCGCTCGAGCGCCAGATGCGGCAATAGCTGGTGAGGATCTGGTCGAACTGCGCGGTCATCGCCCGGTCGACCAGGACGAGGTTGTTGACGGAGGGAACGACGATATCAACCTCGACGCCACGTCGTGCGGCGGTCGCCAGTGCGCTGATCAGCTCCCGGTCCGGGAGGAAATAGGGCGACATGATGCGGATCGATTTGCGCGCAATGGAGAAGGCACCCATCAGCATCTTGTGGTTCGTCTCGATGCTTCTGTCGGGCCCGGACGCCACGACGCGCATGAAGACGGGATCCCCCGGTTGGCGCTCGGGCATCGCGGTTCGCCATGCTTCCCCTTGCAGGATCTCGCCCGTGGTGAAGCGCCAGTCTTCGGCAGCAACGTTGAAGAGGTCGGCAACAACCGGCCCGGTAACACTGAAATGGGTGTCGCGCGCAAAGCCCTCCCCTGCTATTTCGCGGGTAAAACCTGCCCGGATGTTCATGCCCCCGGTCAGCGCGATGCGGCCATCGACGATGAGGATCTTGCGGTGGGTGCGCAGGTTCGCATAGGGCAAACGCAACCCCATGATAACGTTGCCGTTGAAGACCGAGACCGTGACGCCGCCATCTGCAAGATATCCGAGTATGCTCGGCACCGAATAGCGGGCGCCGACCGCATCGATCAGCACGCGCACCTCGACGCCCCGCTTGACTGCAGCAATAAGGGAATCGCCGATCCTCAATCCGATCGGGTCGCGGTCAAAGATGTAGGTCTCAAGCAGAACACTGCGGGCCGCACTGTCGATTGCCGCCTTCATCGCACCATAGCAGTCGTCGCCGGTTTCCAGCATGTCGATCGTGTTGCCGGTTGCGAGCGGAACGCGGGCGACGCGGTCGCCGAGTGTCTGGAGGGCAGCGAAACGCCGGCCAAAGCCGCTGATGACGATATCCGTGTCGGCGTCGAAGCTTTCAAGCTCATCGAGGTCTGCGTCGGGGATCAGCGCATCGCGCCGAAGGCTGAGCGAGGCGCGCCGGATTCGATTGATACCGGCGATCGCATAGAGCACAGCACCGACGATCGGTGAGAGGATGATCACCCCGACCCAGCCGATTGCGGCGCGGACCTCTTCCTTTGTCATGGCCGCGTGGATTGCTGCCGCGGCGCCCATGGCGAGCGAAACAACGAATAGAATATGCGGCCAGTAGGTCGATATGAGATAAAACATTGAGTTGAACTATAAACACAAAGCTGCAGTGTTCAATTGCGCACTCATGGGCATGAAGCGTGCGGTCTCGCCGGCGCAAAACCTGTCGTCGGCAAGCACAAAGCACGCACTGCCTAGCAGCCGAATGCTGCGATGCGGGATTTATTTTTGCAGTGTGTCAAAAATTGCTTGAAACCGCACGATTACTCTGGAACTCTGAGGCCAGTATCGCGTTAGACCACGGGCCTCACTGACTGGAGATCGGCGATGACAGAAACTCGCGAAGAGTGGATCAGGAAGCGTGCCTATGCGCTTTGGGAAGAGGAAGGGCGTCCAACGGGACGAGATTTCAAACATTGGGAACAGGCCCGTGCCGAACGCCAAGCGCTCGAAGGGTCTGCTGCATCCCCGGATGGCAAGGAAGTGAAGACGCGCAAACGCACCGCCTCTGCTTCCAACGCAAATGGCGCCATAAAGGGCTCCGCCCCCAGAAAGACAGCTGGCCGCAAATCGGCCTGATCGCTTGCTTCCATTTCTGCGACGGGCATCACCATGACGCCCTTCGTCACATGATTGCATTGCTTCTGCCCTATTGATTTCCAATGGGAACGAAAGGTGCGTCACGGGAAGAATAAGCATGACTGCGGATGACGCCGACCTCGCGGAAAAAATGCTGCGGCGACAATCCGCGCTGGAACCAAAATCGAATTTGGAAGTTGATAGATTCGTCGTAGCGGATTGCTGCCTCCGCATCGCGCCTTGAGGGTAAAATGACCGCTCTTGTCATTGCCGCGTTAGCCTATCTGGCCCTCGCCCTGATCCTAGTCTATGCGATCGACAATCTCGTTGCACTGTTCTTTCCGGATGCGCATTCTGCCATGTCGGTGCATTTTCCCGCCTTTGAGAAGATGATGGCGTTGTCGCGCAAATATTATCGCAAGTAAGCGACCTCGTCGGCGCACTTTCCTTCAGCTTCTGCCCCTTTGGGTTTGCGAGAACGTTGGAACTTTTCGAGCGTCAGTTGGTTGCCCTTTGCTCTGTCAGAAAAGGAGCCAGACATGCCAAGAGGCGACAAATCCGCTTACACGGACAAGCAGAAAAGAAAAGCCGAACATATCGAGGAAGGCTACGAAGACCGCGGCGTTTCCACCAAGGAGGCCGAACGGCGGGCCTGGGCGACGGTCAACAAGGAGAGTGGTGGCGGCAACAAGTCCGGCTCCGGTCGTGGCAAGCAAGATACCCACGAGGCATCGGAAAAGGGTGGGCGCAAGGGCGCCGCCGCCTCCGCAGCGCGTTCTGCAGCAGAGCGCTCGGCTTCGGCCAAGAAAGCAGCAGCGACGCGCAAACGCAACGCGCAGCACGCGCATCACTGATCTCCAGCAAGCCACCAGGAGGGGCCTCATGGCATATGAACTGTACTATTGGGATGGCATTCAAGGTCGCGGCGAGTTTGTCCGCCTGGCCCTGGAAGAAGCCCAGGCGGACTATGTCGATGTCGCCAGGCAATCCGGGCCCGCGATGGGAACCGGAGCGATGCTGGACCTGATGAGGAGCAAGCGCCAGCCCCACATTCCCTTTGCGCCGCCGTTTCTGAAGGACGGCGAGTTCATCGTCTCGCATGTCGCCAATATTCTCTCCTATCTTGGCCCAAAACTTGGCCTCTCGCCGGAAGATGAGAAACTGCGCTGCGTCGCCAACGGACTGCAACTGACCATCACGGACCTGGTGGCGGAGGTGCACGATACGCACCACCCGATTGCGACCTCCCTTTACTATGAGGATCAGAAGGAGGCGGCGAAAGCCCGCTCCGCCGCCTTTATCAGCGAGCGCATTCCAAAGTTCCTCGGCTACTTCGAGCAGGTGCTGCAACAGAACCCTCGAGGGCCGCACCATATCGTTGGCGATGCTCTCAGCTATGTCGACTTGTCGCTGTTTCAGGTCATCGAGGGCTTGCGATATGCCTTTCCAAAAGCGATGAATGCCTGTGCGGCCGACTATCCGGGGCTGATCGCGTTGCACGATGCCGTCGCCAGGCGCCCGAACATTACCGCCTACCTACAGTCGGACCGCCGGCTTGCCTTCAACGAGGACGGAATTTTTCGGCACTATCCGGAGCTTGATCTCGTGCCATAGCGGATATGGCATTGCCCCGGGTTGAGGGAGGCTGATAAGCTCCCTGCAACTCGCCCCAAACCATCCCGTCACATTCCCGGAGGCTATCGCTGCCATGGCAAATCTTGCTCAATTGCTTGCATCCATCAAAATCCCGGACCTCGCCGGCAAGGCGGTGCTGATCACCGGCGCCTCGACCGGTATCGGTGCAGCGCTCGCCCGCGCCTTTGCCGCGCAGGACATGAAGGTTGGCATTCATTACAATGCGAGCCGGGAGCCCGCCGAAGCGCTTGCCGACGAAATCAGGGCATCCGGCGCAACCGTGCATCTCGTTCACGGCGACGTGTCGAAGGAGGGCGAGACGGAGCGTGTCGTCGAAGAGACGGCCAGAACCTTCGGGCATCTCGACGGGCTGGTAAACAATGCCGGCGGCATGCTCGGCCGCAAGCCAACCGCCGAATATACCGACGAGCACTACATGAAGGTCATGGATCTGAATGCCCGCTCGGTTCTCGCTGCAACGCGCGCTGCCCATCCATGGCTGAAGAAGCAGGGCGGCTTCATCATCAACACGACCTCGATCGCCGCCCGCAACGGTGGCGGCAATGGTGCCGTGCTCTATGCGGCATCGAAGGGTTTCGTCTCGACGATCACGCGCGGCCATGCCAAGGAGTTCGTTCCCGACCGCATTCGGGTCAACGCGGTGGCGCCGGGCGTCATCGCCACGCCGTTCCATGAGCGCTACACCAACGACGAACAGATGGAGCTCCAACGCAAATCCATTCCGATGGGTTTCGTCGGCACACCGGAGGATTGCGTCGGCGCCTATCTCTTCCTGGCATCGCCGACGCTTTCCGGCTACATCACCGGCCAGATCATCGAGGTCAATGGCGGCCAGCTGATGCCCTAAGCGTGGGCTTGCACAAAGAAAAACGGCGCGGACGATCTCCACGCCGTTTTCGTTCTGCGATGAAAATCAGACGCGCTCGAGCGCGATGGCAATCCCCTGCCCGACGCCGATGCACATGGTCGACAGCGAGTAGCGCCCACTGGCTTCCCGCAGTTCCATTGCAGCCGTCCCGGTGATGCGCGCGCCGGACATGCCGAGCGGATGGCCAAGCGCGATGGCGCCGCCGTTGCGGTTCACACGGCCGTCATCGTCGGCTACGCCGAGTTCGCGCAGAACCGCCAGACCCTGCGAGGCGAATGCCTCGTTAAGTTCGATGACGTCGAACTGATCCTGCGTCATGCCAAGCCGTGCCATCAGTTTGCGCGATGCCGGGACCGGGCCGATACCCATGATGCGCGGCGGCACGCCGGCAGCCGCTCCGCCGAGAATGCGGGCGATCGGTGTCAGTCCATACTTTCTGGCAGCAGCTTCGCTGGCAATGATCAGGGCGGCAGCGCCGTCATTTACACCGGAGGCATTGCCTGCCGTCACTGTCCCGCCCTCCTTCTTGAAGGGTGTGGCAAGCTTGGCAAGCGCTTCCATTGTCGTCGCGCGCGGATGCTCATCCTTCTCCACGACGACAGGATCGCCCTTGCGCTGGGGGATGGTGACGGAGGTGATTTCCTTTGCCAGCCGGCCATTGGCCTGCGCGGCCGCGGCCCTTGCCTGGCTTCGAACCGCAAAGGCGTCCTGATCCTGGCGCGAGACCTTGTAGTCCTCGGCGACGTTCTCGCCGGTCTCCGGCATGGAATCGACGCCGTATTGCTTCTTCATCAAAGGATTGATGAAACGCCAGCCGATCGTCGTGTCGTAGATCTCGGCGCGGCGGGAGAATGCCGTCTCCGCCTTCGGCATGACAAAGGGTGCGCGCGACATGCTTTCGACGCCGCCTGCAATCATCAGTTCGGCTTCGCCTGCCCTGATGGCGCGGGCAGCAGCGATGATGGCGTCCATGCCAGAACCGCAGAGGCGATTGATGGTCGTACCTGGCACCGAGACCGGCAGGCCCGCCAGCAGCGAGGACATGCGAGCGACATTGCGGTTGTCTTCGCCGGCCTGGTTGGCGCAACCGAAGATCACATCGTCAACCGCTTCCCAGTCGACATTGCCGTTGCGCTCAATCAGCGCCCTCAACGGCACGGCGCCGAGATCGTCAGCGCGAACCGCTGACAGCGAACCGCCGAAGCGCCCGATCGGGGTGCGGATATAGTCACAGATATAGGCTTCGGTCATCAGGCTTCTCCCTTAGAGTTCCGGGACGACGAGATCGGCAACCGGACCGTCGATGTAGAGGGGCGCGCCGGTCATCGCCTGCAATTCCTCGACCGTCATGGCGGCAAGCTTCTCGCGCAACACGAAACGGCCTTCCACAATGTCGATCACGGCATGGCTCGTATAGACGCGGGTGATGCAACCGACGCCGGTCAGCGGGAAGGTACATTTGTCGACAAGCTTCGGCTCGCCGTTCTTGGTGACGTGCTCGGTAATGACGCAGACCTGCTTGGCGCCGTGCACGAGATCCATGGCGCCACCGACCGCCGGCACGCCCTTGGCGCCGACCCTCCAGTTGGCGAGATCGCCATTCTGCGCCACCTGGTAGGCGCCGAGGATCGCGACGTCGAGATGACCGCCGCGAACCATGGCGAAGCTGTCGGCATGGTGGAAGAAGGCCGAGCCGGGCTTCAACGTCACCGGCCGCTTGCCGGCATTGATGAGATCCCAGTCCTCCTCTCCGGCGGGCGGTGCCTCGCCGAAATCGAGGATGCCGTTTTCCGTATGGAAAATCGCCTGGCGGCCTGGCGGCTGATAGCGTGCCACCATTTCCGGAAAGCCGATGCCGAGGTTCACATAGGCACCGTCGGCAATGTCCTGGGCTGCGCGCCATGCGATGCTGGCATTGGAAAGCTTGATGTCTTCGCGGGTGTTGATGATGCTGATATCGACGGTCATTGATAGACCACTCCGGCTCGAACGAGCTCTTCTTCCTGGGCGGGATTGGCGACCTCGACGACGCGGTCGACGAAGATGCCGGGGGTGACGACATGCTCGGGGTCGATGCCGCCGGCGGGAACGATGCTGGAAACCTGGGCGATGGTCTTGCCCGCCGCCATGCACATCAGCGGATTGAAGTTGCGCGCCGCCTTGTTGTAGGTGAGGTTTCCGTGGGTGTCGCCAAGATGGGCCTTGACGATGGCGAAATCCGCCTTCAGCCAGCGTTCCTGCACATAATGCCGGCCGTCGAATTCAGCGATGACTTTGCCCTCGGCAAGTTCGGTGCCGTAACCCGTCGGCGTGTAGAAGGCCGGGATGCCGGCGCCGCCAGCGCGGATGCGCTCGGCAAGCGTTCCCTGCGGCACCAGCTCCAGCTCGATCTCTCCCGCAAGATACCTGTCCGTGAAGGCGCGCGGGTCGGACGAGCGCGGAAAGGAGCAGATCATCTTCCTCACCATGCCGGCGTCGATCATCGCGGCAATCCCGATGCGGCCGTTGCCGGCATTGTTATTGATCACCGTGAGGTTCCTCGGCCGCTTGTCAATCAGGGCGTGGATCAGCTCGATCGGTGCGCCCGACCCGCCGAAGCCGCCAATCATCACGGTCGCTCCGTCTCCGATTTCGGAAACGGCCTCAGCCGTGCTCCCGATAGTCTTGTCCATGCTGGATCACTCCTTGCCGGCGAGATGCTCCTCTGCGCCCTTCACCGATGGATAAAACGCGCAGGCAGGGCGGGCAAGGCATTTTGTGCGGTATTTGACATTTGTTCGTATATCGCACAAAACAATGCGGCCACAGTATTCTGACCGGGATCCAGCAGTAAGCCCGCGAGCAAAGGAGGAACCATGCGCGAAACTGATTTTGTCAGCGGCTTTGCCAGAGGACTGAAGGTCATCGAGGCGTTCGAGGAGACCCGCCAGCGGCTTTCGATCGCCGACGCCGCGAAGCTGACCGGCCTCGACCGTGCCACGGTGCGCAGGTCGCTCCTGACGCTGGCCGAACTCGGCTATGCCGAATATGACGGCAAGTTTTTCGCCCTGACGCCCAAGATCCTGCGGCTCGGGCACTCCTATCTCTCGGCAACGCCCCTGCCCGTCCTCATCCAGCCGCATCTCGATCAATTGTCGGAAAAAGCCGGGCAGAGCGCATCCGCCTCCGTGCTCGATGGCACGGAGATCGTCTATATCGCCCGCGCTTCGCAGCGGCGTGTCATGTCGATCAACCTGACGCCGGGCAGCCGCCTTCCCGCCTTCTGTGCCTCGATGGGTCGCGTCCTGCTGTCAGCGCTGCCGGAGGCCGAGGCAAGGGCAGTCCTTGCCCGCACCAACCTCAAGCAAAATACGCCAAACACCAAGACCGACGTCGAGGACCTGATGGCGGAGTTTCGGCGTGTGCGCGATCAGGGTTACGCCGTGATCGACCAGGAACTGGAAATCGGCCTCTGCTCCATTGCAGTTCCGGTCGAGAACGATCGCGGGCAGACGGTGGCGGCAATCAATATCGGCGCACCGGCCGCACATGCACCAGCCGCGGAAATGCCGGCTCGCTACCTGCCGCTCCTCCGAGAGACACAGAAGGCGCTCCGCCTCGTGCTGCGCTAGACACTAAGCTTCGCACGCTCCGCCATGCGCCATGATCGAGGCGTCTGGCCAGCCTGTTTGAGGAAGAAGCGCGAGAAATAGGCGGGGTCTGAAAACCCGAGCCTGTAGGCGATCTCCTGGACGCTGCCAAAGGTGAAGACCAACTCGCGTTTTGCCTCATCGAGGAGCTTTCGGGCAATCAACTCATGCGCACCGTAACCGCTCGTGGCGCGCACGATCCGGTTCAGGTGGGTCGGCGAGATGCCGAGCGCCCTGGCATAGAAAGCTGCCGGCTGGTGCGATTTGAAATGCCGCTGGATCAGGCCGTGCAGCAGCTCCATGCGACGTTCATTCTCGTCGGCGGCCGCCTCGTCGTCCTGTCTTTCAGAGGAGAGACGCGCGGTCAGCAACAATGCCGACGTCAGGTAGGACTCGAGCAGGTCGTTGCGCCCGCTTTTGCGCTGCGCGAATTCGCGTCCGAGCCGCTGCAGGCAGGCAGCCACGTAGCGCGCCTCCTCATCGTTCATGTCAAGCCTCGTCAGATGCGGCGATGCCATCCACTCGCCGAGGCGGCTGCGGTCGCCGGGGATGGCCTTCAGATGCGAGCTCAACACCGTGATGACGAAGCCGTCGATGTCCCTGGAGAAACGAAAACCGTGATCGAGGCCGGGGGGAACGGTAATGACCGACTGACCTTCGATCGGGTGCCAGGCGCCTGAGAACATTGCCTCGCCGGAGCCGCTATCGATGTACAATATCTGAAAGAAACTATCGTGGCGATGCGGCCGGATCTCGAAATGATGCAGGCTGCTGCGGGTTGGAATTGTTTCGCAGTGCAGCCAAAACTCCGGCTTTTTGCCGGTATTCTCGCCGTAGAGCTCGTAGGTCGGCACAATCCTTACCATTCCTGCCTCCATCACCCGATGTTCGCTTTGTGCAATTTCATGATGGATTTGTCCATTGTTGATGGCGCCCTGCCCGGTCAAGATTTGACAAAAGACAAGTGCGGGAGGACACCATGCGCACCAAGGTAGCCATCATTGGCTCCGGCCCTTCAGGGCTTTTGCTTGGCCAGTTGCTGACGGAAGCCGGCATCGACAACGTCATCCTGGACCGCGTTGGCAAGGATTATATCCTTGGCCGCGTACGTGCCGGCGTGCTGGAGGAAGGAACCGTTGGACTTATCGATGAGGCAAAGGCTGGCGCGCGCATGCATGCCGAAGGTCTTTCRCATGACGGCTTTTCCCTTGCCTTCGACGGGCGTGACCATCGCATCGACCTGTTCGGTCTGACCGGCGGCAAGCGCGTCATGATCTACGGGCAAACGGAAGTCACCCGCGACCTGATGGAGCGACGCGAGGCCAGCGGCGCGCTGACGATCTACGAGGCAGCGAATGTCAAGCCGCACGATTTCGATGGATCAGCCCCTTACGTCGCCTACGAAAAAGATGGTGCCACGCGCCGCATCGACTGTGATTTCATCGCCGGCTGCGACGGTTTCCATGGCGCCAGCCGCAAGGCGGTTCCCGAAAAGTCGCTGCGCACATTCGAGAAGATCTACCCCTTCGGCTGGCTTGGAATTCTGGCCGAGGTCGCTCCCGTCAACCATGAGCTGATCTATGCCAACCACCCGCGGGGATTTGCGCTCTGTTCCATGCGCTCGGAGCATCGCAGCCGCTACTACATCCAGTGTCCACTCGATGAAAAGGTCGAGGATTGGAGCGATGACCGCTTCTTTGACGAACTTCGCCGCCGCCTGCCTGCCCATCATGCCGATGCGCTTGTGACCGCGCCTTCCTTCGAGAAGTCGATCGCACCGCTTCGCTCCTTCGTTGCCGAGCCGATGCGCTTTGGCCGCATGTTCCTTGTCGGCGACGCCGCCCATATTGTTCCGCCGACCGGTGCGAAAGGCCTCAATCTCGCCGCGAGCGACGTGCATTATCTGTTCTCGGGCCTGATCGAACACTACCAGGATCGTTCGAACGCAGGCATCGACACCTATTCCCAAAAGGCACTCGCCCGCGTTTGGAAGGCGGTCCGTTTCTCCTGGTGGATGACAACGATGATGCACCGGTTCCCCGATACCGGTGATTTCGACCAAAAGATTCAGGAAGCCGAACTCGACTATCTGACGCATTCACGCGCAGCTTCGACCGCGCTTGCGGAAAACTACGTCGGCCTTCCCTACTAGTTTCCCTTCCGCCATCCACGGAAGGGTGCACGGAGAGCGGCGGTGGTTCATGCGTCCCACCGCTGCTCGCCCATCGATCGAGACCCCTGTCGGCTGGCAGGCTTGCTGGCGTCAGACCTTGCGGAATTCGAGTTCGTAGACGACTTCCTCGCCGTTCTTTGGATCGACACCAGGCGCGCCGCTGATGACAAGCCTGTTGCCGTCGATGGAGAATGGCCGGATCAGGTCGCTGACGCCCCAGGCCGGATTCCAGCTCGCATCGACATGGTGCACCACACGTCCATTCTCGAAGGTATAGGTTCCTGCATAGGCGAGCATTGAATCGAACAGCGCGACCTTTTCGGCGTCCGTCGGCACTTCGCCCTTGAGTGCCGGTCGCTCGCGGCTGACGACCACAGCCATTACCCGGCCATCCGGATGATAGGAAAGATATCCGACGGGGTCGGGCCCCATCGCATTCGTAACCACCCCGGTCGCGACAGCACGGCGCGTCCAGGATACCATTCTCCATGTTCCATGTAATGCGGCTGCACTTCCCATAATGTGGCTCCCACGCGCAGTTGCACGAGCTGGACGATACCACGCAGGCCGTATCTACAACAGGGTCGCTAGGTCTTGGTGGCAACCTCCATCGCCGCCTCCCGCAATGTCTGCATGAGGATCGAAAGCGGCAGCGAGGGGATGGCGTCCGTGCGCATTGTCAGGCCAACCGGTCCTTTTGTTTCGCTGGTGTTAATCGGCAAGACTTCCAGAAGGCCGTCGGCGATATCGGTTGCGACCACACCTGTGGAAATGATCCAGATGGCGTTGCTCGACCGCACGAAGGCGCGGCCGAAGGAGTCAGACACCGTTTCGATCTGGTTCGGCAGACTGGCGACGCCATTGGCAATCAGGAAGCTTTCCACGAAGGGGCGAATGATCGAGGCGCGCGTCGGCATCAGCACGGTATATTCACCGAGCTTCGCAAACAGCGACTGGCGCGATTTCAGCAGCGGATGGCCGGCACGAACGGCAAAGACGACCTGTTCGGAGTAAAGATGCTCGAAGGAAAAGCCGGCCATCTTCTCCGCGCCGGCAAGCCGCCCGACGACGAGATCGAGGTCGCCGACGCGCAGCTGCTCCAAGAGCACCGCATTCTCTCCCGTCACGATCTTGATGCGGCTCCAGGTGTTTTCCTTGAGGAAAAGCTCCATGGCACGCGGCATGATCCGCGTCGAAACCGTCGGCAAGGCGCCGATGCGGATCGGCGGCGCCTCGCCGAAACGCTCCTGGGATACCGAATCAAGGCCCTGGCGCAAGGCCGTGAGCGCTGCTCCCGCATGGCGGAGAAAGACGTCGCCATAGCGGGTAATCTTGATGCCGCGCCCGTCGCGCTCGAAGACCGCAACGCCAAGCACCTCCTCCAGTTCGCGGATCGTCTTGGTCACCGCGGGCTGGCTGACATTGAGCAGTTCGGCTGCCTTCATCACGCTTTTCTGGCGCGCGACCTCGACAAATGTCTGTAGATGACGAAACTTCACCCGACTGTCGATCATGGGTTTCATAACTCCGGAGTTATCGAAATGCCACGAAATATCATTTTACCTAACCAGACTAAACATCCAATTTGATCCAGGGTCTGTGTCGGACCCTCTCGTCAAGTCGAGTGCGACTTGCATGGGGACCGGCACGGAGAGGAGATTTGCCGTGCAGTTTGCCCATATCAATGACATCGCGATCCACTACCAGCTGATCAGCGGCTCCGCTGACAAGCCGGTCATCGTCTTTGCAAATTCGCTTGGCACCGATTTTCGCATCTGGCGCGACGTGATCGTGCGACTGGCCGGGGATTACGCGATCATTGTCTACGACAAGCGGGGCCACGGGCTTTCCGATGTCGGCCAGGTTCCCTATTCGATCGACGATCATGCTTCCGATCTTGCCGGGCTGCTCGATCTTCTCGCGGTCAAGCAGGCCTTCATCTGCGGTCTTTCCGTGGGCGGGCTGATTGCTCAGGCGCTCTACAAGGCGCGGCCCGACATGGTGCAGGGACTGATCCTGTGCGATACGGCGCACAAGATCGGCACCACCGAAAGCTGGAATGCACGGATTGCAACCGTCGCCAGCAAGGGTATTGCGAGCATTGTCGACGGCGTCATGAAGCTCTGGTTCACGCCGGCTTTCCGGCGACCGGAGAACACGGCCTATCACGGTTACAGCAACATGCTCGTGCGCCAGCCGGTGGAAGGCTACCTTGCCACCTGCGAGGCAATCCGCGATGCCGACTACACGGACGCCGCCACCAGGATCAGCGTTCCGACGATCTGCATTGTCGGTGATCAGGACGGCTCGACGCCGCCCGATCTGGTCAAGTCGACGGCCAGGCTCATTCCCAACGCCCGCTTCGAGATCATACGCGATGCGGGCCATATCCCTTGCGTCGAGCAGCCGGAAGCGCTGACGGCAATCATTCGCGCATTCATCGATTTCGCATTGCATGGAGAAAAGAGCCCATGAGTGAACTCCACCAGCCGTCGAAGCGCTTCGAGCAGGGTATGGCGACGCGCCGTGCCGTGCTGGGCGATGCCCATGTCGATCGCGCCGAATCAAGCTCGACCCCCTTTGACAAGCCGTTCCAGGACCTGATCACGGAAGCGGCCTGGGGACATGTCTGGTCGCGCCCGACACTGACGCGCCGCGAGCGGTCGATCGTGACGATCGCGCTTCTGGCAGCACTTGGCCAGGACGACGAGGTGGCGATGCATGTCCGCGCCACCGCCAATACCGGCGCCTCGCGCGATGATATTTGCGAAGCGTTGCTGCACGTGGCGATCTATGCCGGCGTTCCCGCCGCCAATCACGCCATCAAGATCGCCAAGCATGTTTTCGAACAGATGGACGCCGGCAAGGCGGCCTGAAAGGCATAGGATGTCCGATCTTCCCAACCGCAAGCCAGAAACCGGCGCCTTCTTCGCGCGAGACCGCGAATGGCATGCGCCTGCCTTCACCCCAGGCTACAAGACCTCGGTCCTGCGTTCGCCGCAGCGGGCGCTGTTGTCGCTCGACGGAACGATTTCGGAAATCACAGGGCCGGTCTTCGGCCACTCCGTCATCGGTGAGCTCGACAACGATCTGATCCATAACTTCGCCAGGCCGGGCGAAAGTGCCATCGGCGAGCGCATTATCGTCCACGGCCGTGTGCTCGACGAACGTGCACGCCCGGTACCCGGTGCCCTTGTCGAGTTCTGGCAGGCCAATGCCGGCGGGCGCTATCGGCACAAGAAGGAAACCTATCTCGCCGCCATCGATCCGAACTTCGGCGGATGCGGGCGCTGCATCACCGATGAGCATGGTCAGTATGCGTTTCGCACGGTTCGCCCGGGAGCCTATCCCTGGCCCAACGGCGTCAACGACTGGCGCCCGGCCCATATCCACTTCTCGATCTTCGGCCATGGCTTTTCCCAGCGTCTGATCACGCAGATGTATTTCGAGGGTGATCCGATGATCTGGAAGTGTCCGATCGTCGGCACGATCCCCGACAAACGCGCCATCGAGCAATTGATTGCGCCGCTCGACTGGGGCAACACGATTCCGATGGATGCGCGCGCCTACAAGTTCGACATCGTTTTGCGCGGCCGCCGCTCGACGATGTTCGAAAACCGCATGGAGGGGAACTGATGGTTCAGGAACTCGGCTATCTCAAGGAAACGCCCTCGCAGACGGCAGGCCCCTATGTCCATATCGGCCTGACCCCGAACTTCTGTGACATCAAGGGCGTCTATGAAAATGACCTCGGAACGGTGATGGTCAACGACAAGACGCTTGGCGAGCGCATCACGGTAACAGGCCGCGTTTTTGACGGTGCCGGTGCCCTGGTGCGCGATGCAGTCATCGAAATCTGGCAGGCCGACGGCGCCGGCCTCTACAATAGCCCGTCCGAGATGCGTGGCACGGCAGATCCGAACTTTACCGGCTGGGGCCGTTGCCCTACACGCGCCGAAGACGGCGTTTTCACCTTCGACACCGTCAAGCCGGGCCGCGTTCCCTTCAAGGACGGCCGCAAGATGGCGCCACACATCACCTTCTGGATCGTCGCACGCGGCATCAACATCGGCCTGCATACGCGCATGTATTTTCCAGAGGAGGCCGAGGCCAACAAGGCCGACCCGCTACTTGTGCGCATCGAGCACCGGGAGCGCGTCGACACGCTGATCGCCCAGCGTGACGGATCGACCTATACTTTCGACATCCGGCTGCAGGGCGACCGGGAGACCGTGTTCCTCGATATCTGACCGCAGGGACTTGCGTTAAGGCCATTGCAGGCGCAGTTGTCGGTCGCAGCAAGAAAGACACCGATGACCATCTCAGCCTTTGATCACCCGTTTCTGTCTGGCCTGCTCGGCGACGAGGAAACGGCTTCGTATTTCTCCGCGGCGGCGGATATTCGCGCCATGCTCGGGTTCGAAGCAGCACTCGCCAGGGCCGAGGCCGTTCACGGTCTGATTTCGCATGAAGCGGCACGCCATATCGGCACGGTCTGCGCAACGTTTGAACCGAATGTCCTCAATCTGAGAACGGCCACGGCCCGCGACGGGGTTGTGGTTGCCGATCTTGTCAAACAGCTGCGCGAGGCAGTCGGGGAGCCGTATTTTGATTGCGTTCACCTCGGCGCCACGAGCCAGGATGTCATCGATACCAGCCTGATGGTTCGCCTGAAGGCAATCGCGTTCCTGTTTTCAAACCGGTTCACGAAGCTTGCCAAGGTGTTCGACAGTCTCGACGCGCAGTTCGGGAAAAGCGCCTTGATGGGGCGGACCCGCATGCAGGCTGCGATCGCGATCACAGTCTCTGATCGCCTTCGCGCCTGGCGCGCACCGCTTGCCGGTTATCGGGACCGGCTGACCGAACAGAACTTTCCCCTGCAGTTCGGCGGGGCAGCCGGTACTCTCGACAAGCTTCAGGATCTTGCCCCAGCCGTGCGCTCAGCCCTGGCCCAGGAGCTCGGCCTCTCAGACACGCCGCAATGGCAAAGCCAACGCGGGTTCATCGCGGATTTCGCCAATCTGCTGTCGCTCATCAGTGGCAGCCTTGGCAAATTCGGGCAGGATGTCGCGCTTCTGGCGCAGGCGGGCGATGAGATCGAGCTGTCCGGGGGTGGCGGTTCGTCCGCAATGGCGCACAAGCAAAACCCGGTCGCAGCCGAAACGCTCGTTGCTCTGGCGCGCTTCAATGCGACCCAACTCTCCGGCATGCATCAGTCACTGGTGCACGAACAGGAGCGATCGGGCGCGGCGTGGACGCTGGAATGGCTCATTCTGCCGCAAATGGTTATGGCGAGTGCCACTTCGCTTCGCCTGGCGCTTGAACTGGCCGGCAATATCATGCGAATTGGCCACAAATCATAACCCTCGGGGTATGATTTGTGCCGTTTATTTCATTTTACATTACCGTTTTGAATGAGACACTATCGCCAAGGCTTTAGCTGTGAACTAAAGCGGCGTAGGAGTGCGCCATCGTCAATGGGAGGATTTATGAAACGGTTTGTCCTGGCCGCCGTTGCGGCAGTCGTCATGAGCACAKCGGCCTATGCCGATACCGTCAAGGTCGGCGTCGTCGGGCCGTTCTCTGGTCCGTTCGCCCTGCAGGGCAAGAACTTCAAAGCCGGTATCGATGCCTACATGGCGATCAACGGCAACAAGGTCGGCGACAACACCGTCGAAGTGATCTATCGCGATCTGCCCGCGGCCGATCCGGCGCAGTCGAAGGCGCTGGCGCAGGAGCTGGTCGTCAAGGAAAAGGTCCAGTACCTCGCGGGATTCTATTTCACGCCTGACGCGATGGCCGTGACGCCGATCCTGAAGCAGGCCAATACGCCGCTCGTCATCATGAACGCGGCCACATCGGCAATCGTCACCAAGAGCCCGCTGGTGGTGCGCACCTCGTTTACCACGTGGCAGACCTCGACGCCGATCGCCAAGGTTGCCCATGACGCCGGCGTCAGCAAGGTCATCTCCGTTGTCAGCGACTACGGTCCGGGCGTTGACGCCGAGAATGCCTTCAAGGCGGCCTTCGAGAAGGAAGGCGGTCAGGTCGTCGAGGCGATACGCATGCCGCTCTCGACCAACGACTTCAGCCCGATCATGCAGCGCATCAAGGATTCCGGCGCGCAGGGCGTTTTCGCCTTCCTGCCATCCGGTCCGACGACGCTCGGCTTCGTCAAGGCCTACAATGAAAACGGCCTCAAGGCTGCCGGTATCAAGTTCTTTGCGCCAGGTGACCTGACGCAGGAATCCGATCTTCCGGCACTTGGCGATGCTGCTCTCGGCATCCAGACAACCTTCCATTATGCCGTCTCGCATGATTCGCCGGAGAACAAGGCGTTTGTCGAGGCTGCAGCCAAGGCAATCGGCAGCAAGGCAGAACTGTCCTTCCCCGCCGTCGGTGCCTATGACGGCATGAACGTCATCTACAAGATGATCGAGGCGACCGGCGGCAAGCAGGATGCAGCCAAGGCAGTCGAGGCAGTCAAGGGCCTGACATGGGTCAGCCCGCGCGGTCCGGTCTCGATCGATCCGGAAAGCCGCCATATCACGCAGAACATCTACCTGCGCGAAGTCACCAAGGCCGATGATGGCACCTATTACAACAAGGAAGTCCAGACGTTCGAAAAGCAGGGCGACCCTGGCCTTGCGGCTGCGAAGTAACGACCTCTGACATCTGTAGCGGACCGGGATGCTTGCGGCGCCGAGCGCGCTCGAAGCACCGCAATGCCGGCCCGCTCCAACAGCATCGGGATAGCCTCATGCAAACAGTCTTCAGCATAGCCGTCGATGCGCTTGCCTATGGCATGGTGCTATTCGTCATCTCGATCGGTTTGTCGGTAACCATGGGACTGATGCGCGTCGTCAATCTCGCCCACGGCGCCTTCGCCATGATCGGCGGTTACATCGCGTCCTATGCCGCGCGCGATCTCGGGCTTGGCTACGGTGTTGCGGTGATTGCCGCTGTCGTTGGGACCGTCATCATCGCAATTCCTGTCGAACGCTTTCTCTACAGGCGGATTTATGGGGCGCCAGAGCTGACGCAGGTGCTGATGACGATCGGCATTACCTTCTGCATCATCGGCATTGCCAACTACGTGTTTGGTCCAACCCTGAAGACGATCCCGCTGCCATCGGGACTTCAGGGCTCGGCGGACCTTGGCTTCCGAACCATCCCTGTCCACCGCCTGTTTGCTATCCTGTGCGGTCTCGCAGTCGCGGGCGGACTTTGGTATGCGATCGAAAGGACCAGCTTTGGCGTGAAGCTGCGCGCCTCCGTCGACAATGCGTCGATGGCGGCAGCACTCGGGGTGCGCACCGAGATCATCTATGCGCTAAGCTTTGCCGTTGCCGTTGGCCTTGCCGCGTTCGGCGGGGTTGTCGGCGCCGAACTGCTGCCGGTCGAACCCTACTACGCGCTGCGCTATATGGTGACCTTCCTCGTGGTCGTTTCGGTCGGCGGAGCCGGATCCATCCCAGGCGCATTGATCGCCTGCCTCGTGCTCGGCGGCATCGATACGACAGGACGCTACCTGATGCCGGAATTCGGCGAATTCTTCTTCTACCTCGCGGTCATTGCGATCATCTGCATCTTCCCGCGCGGTCTTGCGGGAAGGACGAAATAGAATGGCTGCCGTCATGAACACCGAAGCAGGCGTTTCCGCCTCCGCCCGCCTCCATCGATCGCTCGGCCGTGATGCGGCAGGCGCTGCGGCGATCCTGGTCGTTGCCGTCATCGGCTACTTCCTGTTTCCGGATAATCTTGCGCTGCTTACCCGCATCGTCGCCGTCGCCCTGCTTGTTCTCTCGCTTGATCTTGTCACGGGCTATTGCGGCGTCGCGACGCTTGGACACGCGGCCCTCTTCGGTTCGGGCGCCTATGCCGCGGGTATTCTCTCGGCGCATTATGGCATCAATGATCCGCTGCTGATGACCCTTGCGGGCATCGCTGGCGGCGCTGTCGCGGGACTGATCAGCGGTATCATTATCCTGCGTGGCCATGGCCTGCCGCAGCTCGTCCTGTCGATCGCGCTCATCCATCTCTTCCACGAGTTCGCCAACAAGGCGTCCAGCTGGACCGGTGGGAGTGACGGGCTGTCGGGGATCTCTGCCGACCCTATCCTCGGATATTTCGAATTCGATCTTTATGGCCACACCGCCTACGTCTTTGCGATTGTCGTGCTGCTCATCGTCTTTGTGCTTCTGCGTCTCATCGTGCGCTCGCCCTTCGGCATGTTGTGCCGTGGCATAAAAGAGGATCCGTTGCGCATTAAGGCCATGGGGGCCTCGCCAAAGGCTGCCCTGATGAAGATGTATGTGATCTCGGGTGCTGTCGCCGGCGTCGGTGGGGCACTTAACGCCATCACCACACAGGTCGTTGGCCTCGACAGTCTCTCCTTCACCCTGTCGGCGGAGTCGCTGGTCATGCTCGTTGTTGGTGGCACGGGCTCACTGTTCGGCGGGCTTTCCGGCACGGTGATCTTCATGCTCTTCGAGGACTATGTCTCAGCGGCAAACCCATTCCACTGGCTGACGATGGTTGGCGCGCTTTTGATCGCCGTCGTCCTGTTCGCACCGAAGGGGCTCTACGGCTCCGCCGCAGCCTTCTTTAACCGCAGGAAGGAGGCGGGACAATGAACGCCGTCTTCGAAGTTGCCAACCTGAAGAAATCCTTCGGCGGCCTTGCCGTGACAAACGATGTCTCGCTGTCGATGGCGCCGGGCGATCGCGTGGCGCTAATCGGACCGAATGGTGCTGGCAAAACGACCTTCGTCAATCTTGTGACCGGCAACTTGCAGCCCGATTCCGGCGATGTCCGGCTTGCGGGCGAGACTGTCACCAAAGTTGGTGCCAATGGCCGTGTCAAGCGCGGCCTGGTGCGGTCCTTCCAGGTTACCCGGCTCTTCCTCGAGATGACGTCGGCCGAGCATGTCGCCCTTGCCATCCTCCAGCGTCAAGGACGCACGGGGCGCATGTTCGGGAATTTTCTTGCCATGCCCGATGTGATGGATGAAGTCAGCGAGCTGCTCAGTACGCTGGGGATCGCCCACCTCATGCATCGCAAGGTGAATGAGATTGCGTACGGCCAGCAGCGGCTCCTGGAAATCGCCGTTGCGATGGCCCTGCGGCCAAAGGTGCTCCTGCTTGACGAGCCGGCCGCCGGCGTTCCCCAGAGTGACACCGGTCGCATCGAGCAGGCGCTCGCCGACCTGCCCGCCGATCTCGCTGTCTTGATGATCGAGCACGACATGGATCTTGTTTTCCGTTTCGCCAAGCGCGTTGTCGTTCTCGCGGCTGGCACGATCATCTTCGATGGATCGCCCGCCGACGTGACCAAGGATGCCCGCGTTCGCGAGGCCTATCTCGGGAGCTATGCCAATGCCAGCCACGCCGCTTGAGGTCGAAAACCTGTCCGCCGGCTACGGGCCGACACGTGTTCTCGAAGGCATCTCATTCTCCGTTCCATCAGGCGCGCGCCTTGCCGTTCTAGGCCGCAACGGAATGGGCAAGACCACCCTGCTTGCGACGCTCGCCGGGCAGACCAAACGCTACGACGGCACGATCCGGATCGGTGGTGCCGACGTGACGGCCATGCCAAGTGCGTCACGCGCGCGCAAGGGACTGGGCTATGTTCCGCAGGCGCGCTGCATCTTTCCGACATTGACGGTGGAGGAGAACCTCTTCGTCGGCCTCAAGGGCCGGCCGAAGAGTGCGCTTGAGGAAGCCTATGGCATGTTCCCGCGCCTGAAGGAGCGACGCCGCAATCTTGGCAACCAGCTTTCGGGCGGCGAACAGCAGATGCTGTCGACGGCACGCACGATCCTTGGTCGTCCGTCGGTGCTTCTGCTTGACGAGCCGCTGGAGGGCCTGGCACCCGTCATCTGCGAGGAGCTCATGGCTGCGTTCGCCGAGCTCGCGAGGACCGGCGACATGACGATCCTGCTGGTTGAACAGCGCATCCAGAGCGCGCTTGATTTTGCCGACCATGTGATCGTGCTGGAGCGCGGGCGCCTCGCCTGGGCCGGGACGCCAAAGGCGCTGTCGGACGATCACGCGGCTGTCGAGCGCTTGCTTGGCGTTGGCGGTCTGCATTAGGCGGAGAACCAGGGGCACGATCGTCGTCCTGCCCCGTGGCCAAACCGCCCGCGGCGCTCTCATACTATTGACGGAGAAGCATTCAATTGTATTCCGGCCGTCGAGAAACCATCTAATAGACAAGAAAAGTGGGCCATGCCGTCTCCTTTCTGGCCAGGCGTCATCGTCCGTTTACGGAAAACAAACCATAAGCAGTTGCGTTCTGGCGTGAAAACCGATTGCTTAGAAATATCTACCATTCTGCTCGCAGCTGGTAGAAACGGCACGAAGGATACGGGTCGCCGACAAAACTCAACGCTTCGCTTGTTCGTCAAAGTATGATTACCATGGCGTAGAGAGGTCGGCCCATTTTGAAGACGCGATGAGTAAAGATCTGTTTCAGGTAAAGTTTTGGGGCGTTCGCGGCAGCATCCCGGTCTCGGGCCCCGAATTCGATCGCTATGGCGGCAACACCTCGTGTATCGAAATCCGCTGCGGTGAACACCGGATGATCTTCGACGCCGGATCAGGCGTGCGCGAAGCCGGGCTTGCCATGCTCAACGAGGATGTCAGGGATGTCGACCTGTTCTTCAGCCACTGCCATTACGACCACATCATCGGCCTGCCCTTCTTCAAGGCCATTTACTATCCGACGATCGACCTGACGATCTGGTCGGGCCATCTCGACGGCAAGATGAGCACGCGCGAGATGATCGAGCAGTTCATCAGCCCGCCGTGGTTCCCGGTCAAAACCGACATCTGCCAGGCGACGATGAGTTTCCGCGACTTTCACGCCGGCAAGACGCTGGAGCCGCGGCCCGGCGTCAAGATCAAGACTTTCATGCTGAACCATCCGGGCGGTGCGATCGGCTACCGCATTGAATGGCAGGGGCGCTCCGTCGCCCTGATCTACGATATCGAGCATATTCCCGGCGTTTACGATCCGGTTGCCCTTGAAATGATGAAGGATGTCGATCTCGCCGTCTATGATTGCACCTACAACGAAGACGAGATGCAGCGCTTCAAGGGCTTCGGCCATTCCACCTGGCAGCATGGGATCGAACTGGCCAAGATGGCGGGTACCAGGCAGTTTGCCTTGTTCCACCATGCTCCATCGCGAACCGACACGCAGCTCGAGCAGATGGAACAGGAGGCCCAGGCCGCATTTCCAGGAGCTTTCGCCGCAAGGGACAATCAGGTCCTCGAAATCTAGTCCAGCAGATCGCGCGCCGACATCCAGGCGGCGCCCGGATGTTTCCCGGTCTCCTGGAAGAGGCGGGTCAGGAATTTCCACTCCGACGGGCCGTGCACCAGATGGTGGGTGAGAATGCCAACCGGCTCATCGTCCCTGGAAAAGCGTGCCTTCAACTCTGCAACCAATTCCGCGACCAGATCGGCATGCGGGCGGTTCCCACGCTGTCCGCGCTGGTTGACGACGTCGACATGCGTGTTCAACAGGCGGATCGGGCTATCAGCCGTGGACCTGCCGAATATCGACAGCACATCAAAACCCTGAGCTCCAAGCAGCGGGATGAGCTCGGCGCCAATCCTGTTCCAGGGCGGCACGAGCATTGGAACGAGCCTGAAGCCGTAAAGGCCTTGAAGGCTGACAAGGCCATCGCGCAATTCGCCGAGCACGAGGTCGGCCGGCCGATGGCGGCCAAGCTCCTGTTTCTTTTCCTCCGGGCCGGCATGGTTTGCATGTGACCAGCCGTGAACGGCGACAAGGATATGGTTTTCTTGTAAGAGGCGCGTTGGCAGTGCCTCGCCAGTCGAGGCTGGAATGACGGCGATGGTCAGCGGGACGGAAGCTTGACCTGTGAGGGCGAGCAGGCTCTCGAGTGCGTCGGTCGGCTCGATCGCGTCGTCGTCGCGCAACCAGAGCCGTGCCCTTCGACCTGCCTGCTCCCAGCGGTCGAGTTCCCGTCGGAGGGGCAGCCAGATCTGATCGTCGCTCATGCTTCTCGTCTCACGTAAGTCCGCAAAATGGTGTCGAGGGCCTTCGCCGCGACCTTGAGCGAACGTTCTTCCAGAACGAATTGGCGCGCGCTTGCACCCATTGTCGAGCGCCTGCCGGGATCGTCGAGCAAAGCCGCGATTGCTGCGGCAAAGCCAGGCAGATCGCCGTCGGCCGTCAGATAGCCGGTCGTGCCGTCGATGACCACCTCCGGGACACCCGCCGTCCTCTGGGCGACCACCGGTAACCCGGCTGCCTGCGCCTCCAGATAGGCAAGCCCATAGGCTTCCCCGCAACCCGGCCACACATAGATGCCGGAGCGGCTGAGTTCAGCAGCGATTTGTCCGCCATTCAGCTCTCCGAGCCATTCAATACGGCCCGGTTCGAAGGCGCCAAACAATTGCTCCACGTCGGCCCGCATCGCCCCATCACCGGCGATCGCCAGTGTCCAGGCACGATCGCCAAGCAGCCTCAGAGCCTTGGCCAGCATCGTGTAGCTCTTGATCTTGTCGCCGCTGCGCATCATCGCGACGGCGATCAGACGTTGTGGCTTTGCCTGATGCAAGGCGGTCTCGAAAAACGCAGTGTCGATGAAGGGCTTGAGTACGGCCAACGAGCCGGTCGGCAGGACTTCTGCCAGCCCCGCCCTGTCGCGTTCCGTAAGAGCGATGTTGACGGCCGCGTTACGGGCTCCGTCCACAACCAGTTTCTGCAGCGGTGCCCAATCGGTGGCGTCCCGCTTTGCCGAATAGGATGCCTCGGCCGTGACGTAGGGAATGGCAAACTCCCGGCAGAGCGTCGGTCCGAAGAAATCGGGTGACTTGTAGTAGGGATGGTAACAGAACCAGAGATCCGGGCGCAGCCCGCCTGACCAGTCCTTGCGGAGACTTTGCAGTTCCGCTTGTGCCACCGGCCATAGCCCGGCGGCATCCTCGGCGGTCGCAGCAAAACTGCGAAACTCCGAGACGACCTCGACGGAATGTCCGGCCAGCTCCAGAGCCTGCATGATGAGCCGCGCCATCAGACGGTCACCTGACGGAACGGGATGGTTCGGGGACTTCAACGGTGCATAGAATGCAACCCGCATCAAAGCGCCTCCGTGGACACGCACTGTTTACAATCGATGTCTGGGCTTGCCACGAGAAATTCCGCTATTGTCGGCTTCCTTAGATTTTGCTGATAGCATGTGAAAGGCGATCACAATCAGAGACGGTGGCTATTCCACCTCAATTCCGTCCTCTCTATTGTATTTGTCATTTGGTATTCAAGAACGGGAATGAATGGCGACGGTCGCTGCCACCAGTATTTTTTCAGAGCGGACGATCAGAAGAGCTCGGCTTGGTTCCGGCCTCGTCATGTTTCTTTTTGTCCTGCTGCATCTGTCCAACCATGCGCTGGGTCTGATCTCCGTCCCGGTTGCCGACGATGGGCGGACGCTTTTCCTGGCGATCTGGCGCAACCCTGTCGCAACCGTCGTCTTCTACGGCGCCGTCCTCGTTCACATCACGCTGGTGCTGAGGGCGGTCTACAGGCGCCGTAGCCTTGTCATGCCGGCGGGCGAGATGACCCAGATCGTGTTCGGGATCGCGATCCCGCTGCTATTGATCGACCATGTCATCGGCACGCGGATCGCCCATACGCTGTTTCACTACCGGGACGACTACGAGACGATCGTTCGGTTGCTGTGGATTACCTCTCCTGGCAACGGATGGCGCCAGATCATCGCACTGCTTGCCGTCTGGATCCATGGCTGTATCGGCCTGCATTTCTGGCTTCGCTACCGGCCTTGGTACGACACCATCGCCGCCATGCTTCTCGCGGTCGCGATCCTCTTGCCGGTGCTTGGCATACTCGGCTTCATTGAAATGGGAAGGACGATCGCGGAGCCGGCCTATGAGGGCATGGTCAACACCGACCGCTATCTCGAGAATCTCAACACGCGCTATTACTCGAACCCTGAGGCTCAACGCCAGCTTACCATGATCCGCGCCGGCCTCTACGGCTCGTTTTCGGGCGCGCTTTTGATCGTCGTCGGCGCGCGGACATGGCGACGGTGGAGGGAGCGGGTCAATCAGATCACAGTGCGCTATCCGGGTGGCGAGGCGATCAGCGTGCCGCGCGGCTTTACGGTTCTGGAGGCAAGCCGGCTCGGTGGTTTGCCGCACTATTCCGTCTGCGGCGGCAAGGGCCAATGCTCGACCTGCCGCGTCCAGATCCTTGGCCGATACGAGGATCTGCCGCCGCCCGACAAGCTTGAGCAAACGACGCTGAAGAGGATCAAGGCAGCACCCGATGTGCGGCTTGCCTGCCAGCTGCGGCCAAATCATGATGTAACCGTCGCACCACTGCTCGTCGCGGCGCCAGAGGCGACATTGCCGCCAAACGCACAGGAAACCAGCCCCGGACGCGAGCGTGAGATCACGGTTCTCTTCTGCGACATTCGCCACTTCACGTCACTGACGGAAATGCGCCTGCCCTTCGATATCGTATTTTTGCTCAACCGCTATTTCGCCCTGGTTGGAAACGCCGTTGAAAAGGCAGGCGGCCGTGTCGACAAGTTCATCGGTGATGGCGCCATGGCGCTCTTCGGCATCGGCAGCGCGCCTGAAGAGGCATGTCGCCAGGCGCTTGCCGCGGCAGCGGCCATCGTTCGCGACATCGAAAGGCTCGGCGTCGAGCTTTCGGACGAACTATCCATGCCGCTTCATATCGCCATCGGCATTCACACGGGCCCCGCTGTCGTCGGAACGCTTGGCTATGGCCGGGTGCGCAGCCTCACCGCGATCGGCGACACCGTCAACGTTGCAAGCAGGCTGGAGACCGCAGCCAAGGAATTCGATGCAGCCATCGTCATTTCCGACGCGGTCGCAAGCCTTTCCGGGGCCGACACGGTGGGTGTGGAAAGCCGTGAAATCAACGTGCGCGGTCGCGCATTGCCCTTGAAAGTCTATGTGATTCCGAGCGACAAGGCCGCTGAACTGATCGAAGGAAAAGATGCATGAGGAGCCGCGGCTGGCTCAACACCAAATTCTGGCAGAAACGGCTGCGAAAGGCGCGCAACGCTGTCGCAAAAAGGTTCTTCAATACTCGCACCGGCAGGCGGTTGCTGATCGAGAGCATCGGGCCGCGCGTCGTGTCGATGACGGTCGATGCTGGTGATCATCTGATGACCTTCTCGCCGTCCGACTACATTGGGCGCAAGGTCTTTCGAAAGGGGCACTTCGAGCGCGAGCATGTGGACCGCCTGATTGCGGTGCTGCGTGAGCGCGGGCTCATGCACGGGCGCCATCTTCTGGAGATTGGCGGCAACATCGGGACGCAGACCGTCTATTTCGCACTGAGCGGCGCCTATGATCACATCGTCAGCATCGAGCCCGATCCGCGCAACTTCCCCCTGCTGCAGACCAATATCCGCCAGAACAGGCTCGATCAAATGGTGACGCTGGTCAACTGTGCCGCCGGGGCGACGGCTGGCGAGATCGACTTCTTCATGAATGCCGACAATCACGGCAAGAGCAGCGCGTACCGGAAAAGTGCCAGCGACCAGAAAACGAGCGTCCCGGTCAGACCGGTGACTGAGATCCTCGATGAGCTCTCCATCGATCCCCTCGATATCGGCCTCGTCTGGATGGATATCGAGGGCTATGAGCCTGTCGCCTGCGCCTCGATGGCACCGCTCCTGTCGCGCCGCGTGCCGCTCTACATGGAATTCACGCCGCTCTTTTACGGACCGGAACAGACCCGCGATTTCATCAGGACGCTCGCCGGCTACTACGAGGATTGCCTGGTCTTCTTCGAGGAGGAAGAACAGGAGATGAAGGTCGTCAACCTGCCGGGCAGCATCGAACAGTACGACGTTTTGTTTCTTCCCTGATTATTTCCGCCGATAGAGATAGTAACGGCCTTCCTTGACCCCCGCCGGTAGCTCGAGCGGTTCCAGTTCCGGGCGATCCAGCGGCAGACCGCTGACCGCGATGCCATTCTTGGCAAGCACGCCTGCCATGAGTTGCGGCAGCCAGGTCAATGTGACAGCATCGATATCGTCATGCCCGGTGCCGATATCGGCATGGGCGAGTGCCGCTCCGATCCCGACGAAGGCCTGGCCGGATTCGCGGATATCGCCGGTCACCATATTCTCCGCCGGGGGTGTCGAAGACGAATAGGAGCGAACGTCGCGGTCGAAGGCAATGATGCGACGATCCGGAAAATGCTCGCGCAGATGATCATAGGTGCGGCCATTGCCAAGGCCGAATTCCAGAACCGGCCCCTCGGTGCCGTTCACGAGCTCGACGATCGCATTCAATATGTCGCGCTGAGCCGTCAATCGGCGGATGAAGCTGTCCAGGCGGCTCATCTATGTTCTTGTCCATTCAATCGTTTTTCGAAAGCGGTGCTAGCACATGAAACTGTATGAAGTCGATTGCCGTAGATGGAAAAATGGCGTTGCAGTTACAGCATGGGTCTGTGCTAGGTTTCTCAGATGAACGACATCTCGAATGAAAGATTCTTTGCCGACGTACCCGTTTTCACCGATTTCGAGCGGGTAACCGATACGAGCAATTATCACCCGCTTCCCGACGGCTGGTTCCTGGCCCTTGCCGACATCGTCGGTTCGACGCAGGCGATCGCCGCCGGCCGCTACAAGGACGTCAACATGGCGGGCGTCAGCGTCATTTCGGCCGTCCTGAATGCGGTTGACAAGGGCGACTACCCGTTCGTGTTTGGCGGCGATGGTGCCGTGGTTGCGCTGCCGGGGAACCTCGAGAATGCGGCGCGAAGTGCACTGTCTGCAACGCAGCGATGGGTAGAGGATGAAATGGGCCTGACGCTGCGCATTGCGGTCGTCCCGCTTGCCGATATTCGAAATGAAGGCCTGGACGTTCGCGTCGCCCGTCACGCCGCCAGTCCCTTCGTAACCTATGCCATGTTTGCCGGCGGCGGAGCCAGCTGGGCCGAGCGCCAGATGAAGGCCGGACGCTACGGCGTCGAGCCTGCACCGCCAGGGACGCGGCCGGATCTGACCGGTCTCTCCTGTCGGTGGAGCCCGATTGCGGCGCATAACGGCGAGATCGTCTCCATTATCGCCGTACCAGCCGAGGGCGGGCGCCCCAGCCCGGAGTTTCGCAAGCTCGTGATGGAGGTGGTGGCTATCTCTTCAGAACAGGGCCGTGGCGGCCACCCGATTCCGGCCGATGGCCCTGAATTTGCCTTTTCGATGAAGGGCGTTGATCGTGAGGCACGGGCAACCGCACTGCCGGGAAAGAGACTGCTGCGGAAGGTGATCATCCTGTTGCAGATCGCGCTTGTCGTCGCGCTCCACAGACTGGGCATCAAGCTTGGCCGTTTTGACGCCCGGCGCTACACCCAAGACGTCTCGGGAAATTCAGATTTCCGCAAGTTCGACGACGGGCTGAAGATGACGATCGACGTCGATGCCGGCCATCTTGGCCGTATCCAGGCGCTCCTCGAAGAGGCGAAAGCAAAGGGCATTGCCCGTTACGGCCTGCACCGGCAGTCCTCCGCGCTGATGACCTGTTTTGTCCCGACACCGGTGTCACGCGACCACGTGCACTTTGTCGACGGTGCCAGCGGCGGCTACGCCGTCGCTGCCAGCCAGATCACGGGCAAGACATTGTCAGCAGTCGATATCACGCCTTGACGATGTGGTCGGCAAACAGCCCGAGGCGCGTGAAGACATTGCGGGTGTCTATGATCAGCGGCGCACTGTCTGCGATCACCGCATAGTCGAGTTGATCATGGTCGGTTGCGACAAGAACTGCATCGTAGGCTTCCAGGGCCTCGGGCGTGAGATCGACCGATTTCCGGCCTTTCAAGTGCTGATATTCGCGCGTCGAGGGGATCTCACCGACATGGGGATCGTGATAGTCGGCCTTGCCGCCGCGCTCTTCGATGATCTCCATCAGGCGCAATGAAGGGCTCTCGCGAATGTCGGCGACGTTCTTCTTGTAGGCGAGGCCAAGGATCAGGACCCGCGAGCGGCTGAGCGCCTTGCCGGCCTTGATGTCGAGTGTTTCGGCAAGTTTGCCGACGACATAACGCGGCATCGCCGAATTGATCTCGCCAGCGAGCTCGATAAAGCGGGTCGGCAACTCGTATTCGCGGGATTTCCAAGTGAGGTAGAAGGGATCGATCGGAATGCAGTGGCCGCCAAGGCCCGGGCCCGGGTAGAAGGGCATGTAGCCGAACGGTTTGGTCTTGGCCGCGTCGATCACTTCCCACACATCGATTCCCATGGCGGCGTAGACGGTCTTCAGCTCGTTGACGAGCGCGATGTTGACCGACCGGAAGATGTTTTCGGTCAGCTTGACGGCTTCTGCAGTGGCGTTGGAAGACACCGGAACGACGGTTTTGACCGCAGCGCCGTAGAAGCTCTTCATCAGCGCCAGGGCCTCTGCGCCATCGCCGGCGACAACCTTCGGAATTGTCGCCGTGTGATAGTGCTGGTTGCCCGGATCCTCACGCTCGGGCGAGAAGCCGATGAAGAAGTCGCGGCCGGATTTCAGGCCGGTTTTCTCCAGGATGACCTTGACGACATCATCCGTGGTCCCCGGATAGGTCGTCGATTCCAGCACCACAAGCTGGCCGGCACGCAGATGGGTAGCAATCGACCGAGAGGTTGCCTCCACAAAGGAAAGGTCAGGATCGCGATGCCTGGTGAGCGGCGTCGGAACACAGATGACAATGACGTCGCAGGCTGCAAGCCCGGCAAAATCCGTCGTCGCCGAAAAGCGCTGGCCGTCAATTTCGGCAGCGAGGTCGTCGCTTGCGACCGCATCGATATAGGAACGCCGCGCATCCAGGGAGACGATCTTGTTCGGGTCGATGTCAAAGCCAGTGACAGCAAAGCCGCTTCGGGCAATGGCGATTGCAAGCGGCAAGCCGACATAGCCGAGGCCTATGACACCGGCTCGGGCATCGCGGGTTTCGATCTTGTTTGAAAGGAGGTCGTAGGTGGAGGAACTCGCCAAGGCAGGTCTCATCATAGTGCTGAAGGTACCTTGATCTAATGTAAGAGCGCACCAATTGAAACCCGCCGCCAAATCGACGTCCGTTGATGTAACCGCGAAGACTCGCGCTGCGGCTGTGCCTCGATCCTCCGGCAGTCCCGACCAGTGTGACCAAAAAGGCGCGGATGCCCCAAGAGATTTCAGTGCAGGGTCAGAAAATGCGCAGATACCATTGTTTGGGATTGGCCCCGTGCCTATTTAAATCGAATAACGAACCACGAGAAAGGACTGCCTATCCTACCCACTTTATCAAGGGTTTGACAGGTGCCGCTGCCGGGTTCCCGGCAGATCGTTGACACAATATTACCGCTCGTCCATCCTCCTTCCCGCCCTGCGCACGACGTTGCTGCAGGCAGGGTTGCGACGCTTTTCAGGAATGGACGTGCTTTATGAGGATACTACCAAGAATGGGCACGATCGAATCCAGCGTCTCCTCTATTTTGTTGGATCGGGTCGCTGAATGGCTGACGAATTCGTCGCTGGCCGGAGATGACCTCGAAAGCATCGTTCGCGGATTCTGCGAGCGTATTGCGGCGGCAGGGCTGCCGATCGCGCGCGTGCATCTGACCTTTTCGATGCTGCACCCGCTTTACGACGCGTTGAGCTTTACATGGCGACGTGCAAGCGGTGTCACGATCGAGGGTTATCGCCATGCCGCCGGGCAGAAGCCGGACCGCTTCCTGCAGAGCCCCTACTACTATCTCCTGGACAATAACCTCCAGCACATCCGTCGCCGGATACCGGCCGACGGCCCAGCCGAATTCCCGGTCTTCCTCGACCTGCGCGATGAGCGCATCACCGACTATCTGGCTTTCGTCCAGCCATTCGGCGATGGCTCCGTCCAGGGCATGATGGGCTCATGGTCGACGGATAGCCACGCCGGTTTCTCCGACGACATGATCGATGCGCTCTTGCGCATGCAGAACCATCTTGCCGTTGCCGCGAAGATGGCGGTCTTAGGCAAGCTCGCCAACAACATGCTCACCACCTATCTCGGCGGCGATGCGGGCAAGCGGGTGTTGAATGGCCAGATCCGCCGTGGCGACGGCGAGACGATCCGTGCGGCTCTCGTCATGGGCGATATGCGCCAGTCGACAGTGTATGCCGAAAAAGAGGGGCGGCAGGCCTACATCGATACGCTGAACCAGTTCTTCGACGCCATCGCTGCGCCATTCAACCGCAATGGCGGTGAGATCCTGAGCTTCCTCGGCGACGGTTTCCTGGCCGTCTATCCCTGTGGCCGGCACAAGGATCCATCCAAGATTGCCTGTCAGGCAGCCCTTTCCGCCGTCCACCAGGCGCAAGCCCGTGTCGCGGAATTGAACCGGGAGCGACTGGATGCCGGCCTTACCAAGGTTTCCTACGGGATCGGCCTGCACGTCGGCAACGTCATGTTCGGCAATGTCGGCCTCAAGGATCGCCTGACGTTTTCGGCGTTCGGCTCGGCCGTCAACGAGGTCCAGCGCCTGCAATCGCTGACGAAGAAATATTCGAGCGAGGTCATCGCAAGCCAGGCCTTTGCCGGCTACTGCGGCGGTGAGTGGCGCACGCTCGGCGAGGAAAAGCTCCGCGGCATCCGCCAAAAAGTCACGGTCTTGCAGCCGCATGTGCCAGCGCCCGTCCTGCATGTCGAGGAGAATTTCCGCGAGGTCGCACCGGCCGCACTTTCCGAGGCGGAACAGGTCATTCTGCTTCATCGCGATGCTAGAAAGCAGGCCAAAAGGCCAGCCGTGGAGGAATTCATTCAGTGAGGATGCCGGCGACCGATTTGGCCGAGATCTAATCTTCCCCAGCCTGTAAAATGCCAGGGTTTTCACGTGTCCGTCATCAACTGGACACCCCGATTGCGGTACGATAGTGTGCCTTAACGGGAACATGGAAAAACTGGGGAATTTCATTGGTATGGCGTCCGCCTCGGATCTGTTGCGCATCGAGAACCTCGACGTTTCTTTCTCGGTTTTCGGCGATCGCCTGCGCGTCGTAAAAAACGCGAATATCCGCATATTGCCGGGCAAGGTCACTGYGCTCGTCGGAGAATCCGGCTCAGGCAAATCGGTCATCAGCCAAAGCATCATGGGCATCCTGCCAAATCCCGCAACGGCCGAGGGGCAGATCCTCTTTACCGACCCGCTGGATGGCAAGACGACAGACATTCTTCGCTATTCCCGCGACAGCGAGCAAATGCGTGATCTGCGTGGCCGCCGCATGGCGACGATCTTTCAGGAGCCGATGACCTCGCTGTCGCCGCTCCACACCGTCGGCAATCAGATCAGTGAAGCACTCCTCATCCACACGGAGGCCGACAAGAAGGAAGCACGCGAAAAGACCGAGGAGATGCTGGGTCTTGTCGGCTTTGCCAATCCGAAGCGCACCTTCGACATGTACCCCTTCGAGCTCTCGGGCGGCATGCGCCAGCGCGCGATGATCGCAATGGCGCTGATCTGCAATCCGGCGCTCCTGATTGCCGACGAGCCGACGACGGCGCTCGACGTGACCATCCAGGCACAGATCCTGGAGCTGCTGCGCGACCTGCAGCACAAGCTCGGAATGGCGATGCTGCTGATCACGCATGATCTCGGCGTCGTTGCCAACATGGCCGACGAGGTGGTGGTGATCTATCATGGCGAGATCATGGAGGCGGGACCGGTCGAGTCGATCTTCCGCAACCCGCAGCATCCTTACCTCAAGGGTCTGATGGCTGCCGTGCCGCATTTCGACATGAAGCCAGGCGAACGTCTCAAGGCGCTGCGCGACGTGCCTGTCAACCTCGAGTCCCTGATCGGCAAGAAGAAGGTGAAGGCCGAAGGGCCGGAGATCCTGCTTTCCGTCAACAATCTCTCCAAGACCTTCAAGACCCGCAACCGCGGCCTTTTTGGAACGCGAGAAGCCGCCGTCGTTCATGCTGTCGACGATGTCAGCTTTGACATCCGGCGGGGGGAATGCCTGGGGCTCGTCGGCGAATCCGGCTGCGGCAAGACGACGGTCAGCAAGATCTTGATGCGGGCCGTGAGGCCTGATGGTGGCTCGGTGATCTTCAATGATGGCAAGGACGTCATCGACGTCCTGTCTGTTTCCGGCGACGATCTGCAGGAGCTGCGCACCAAGATACAGATGGTGTTCCAGGATCCGGTCTCGTCGCTGTCGCCGCGCATGACTGTGCGCAACATCCTCAGCGAGCCGCTGGAGATCCATGACCGCGGGGATAGCGCCGAGCGAAAGCAGAGGGTAGAGGCTCTGATGGGTGCGATCGGCCTCGACCGGCGCTATCTGAACCGTTACCCGCACAGTTTTTCCGGCGGGCAGCGCCAGCGCATCGGCATTGCGCGCGCGCTGGCACTCGGGCCAAAGCTCATCATTCTCGACGAGCCTGTATCGGCCCTCGACGTTTCCGTCCAGGCACAGATCCTGAACCTTTTGAAAGACCTGCAGAAGGATCTCGGGCTGACCTATCTGTTCATTTCGCACAATCTGGCGGTCGTCGACTACATGGCCGACCGCATCGCGGTGATGTGCAAGGGGCGCATCGTCGAGATTGCCCCCCGCGAGATCATTCTGCGCGATCCGGTGTATCCCTATACGAAGTCGCTCCTGGCGGCGGTCCCCTTCCCCGACCTCAACCGTCCGCTCGATTTCGAGGCGCTGCGAAGAAACGGCGCCGCAGACAAGCAGAACTGGGGCATTACCTTTACGGCGGAGCATGATGATGCGTCCGAGCTCGCCTACGCTGATCTCGGCAACGGCCATCTTGTGCGCGCCCGCAAGGGTGCAGACGCAAAGGAGCTTCGCTCATGGTAACGCGGCGCACGTTTCTCGGTGGTCTTATCGGTTCGGCAGTGTTGCCCTCCGCTGTCAAGGCGGCGGCGGATCGCGATATCGAGCCCGAATTCTTGAGGGATTGGCTGCGCGCAGGGCGCATTCCACCCATGGTCGATCGCCTGCCGACGCATCCGCGGATCGTCAATATGAAGGATACGGGGCGCCTGCCGGGCGTCTATGGCGGCACGGTGCGCACCATCATCGGCAGCCAGAAGGATATCCGCTACATGACCGTCTATGGCTATTCGCGCCTGGTCGGTTACGACAAGCATCTGATGTTCCAGCCGGATATTCTCCTGGGTTTCGAATCCAAGGATGACACGGTCTTCACCTTCTATCTCCGCGAAGGTCACCGCTGGTCCGACGGTGCACCCTTTACGGTGGACGATTTCCGCTACTGGTGGGAGGACGTGATCCACAACAAGGACCTGACACCTGGTGGTGGCGCGCTCGAGTTGCGACCCCATGGCACATTGCCGAAATTCGAAGTGCTCGACGCTTTGACAGTTCGCTACACCTGGGAGCGACCCAATCCGATGTTCCTGCCGGCGCTTGCCGGCCCTCTGCCGCTCGTGATCTTCGGGCCGGGGCACTATCTCAAGCAGTTTCACAAGAAATACCAGGACGATTTCCGTATTTCGGCGCTGATGAAGGAAAACCGCGTCAAGAAGTGGGCGGATCTGCACATCAAGATGTCGCGTTCCTCGCGTCCTGAAAATCCGGACCTGCCGACGCTTGATCCCTGGCGCAACACGACGCCGCTGCCGGCCGACCAATTCGTGTTCGTGCGAAACCCGTTTTTCCATCGCATCGACGAGAACGGGGTACAACTTCCCTACATCGACAAGTTCATCCTCAACGTCAGTTCATCCTCGATCATCGCCGCCAAGGCGGGCGCCGGTGAATCCGACCTGCAGGCCACTGGCGTCGACTTCAACGATTACACATTCCTCAAGGATGCCGAAAAGCGGTTCCCCGTGAAGGTCAACCTGTGGAAGCAGGTGCGCGGATCGCGCGTGGCGCTCCTGCCGAACCTCAACTGCGCCGACGAGGTCTGGCGCAAGCTGTTCCGGGAAACTCGCTTCCGCCGGGCGCTGTCGATGTCGATCGATCGGCATGAGATCAACATGGTTGCCTTCTATGGTCTCGGCAAGGCAAGCGCTGATACCGTTTTGCCCGATAGCCCCCTCTTCAGACCCGAATATGCGGAAGCCTTCATTGCCCATGATCCCGATCAGGCAAACAAGCTCCTGGACGAGCTCGGGCTGGCGAACCGTGGCGCCGATGGCATTAGGCTGTTGCCGGATGGTCGCCGTGCCGAAATCACCGTGGAGACCGCTGGCGAAAGCAACCTCGACACGGACGTTTTGGAACTGGTGCGTGATCATTGGTTTGAGGTCGGTCTTGCTCTTTATACCCGCACCTCACAACGCGACGTTTTCCGCAGCCGCGCCATGAGCGGCACGATCATGATGTCGATCTGGTACGGCATCGAGAACGGGGTTGCGACCGCGGACATGTCTCCGGGGCAGCTTGCGCCAACCGTCGACGATCAACTGCAATGGCCGCTTTGGGGGATGTATCACCTGTCGGCCGGGCAGGAAGGCAGCGCGCCGGACCTTGAGGAAGTGCAGCAGCTCGTCGCGCTTCTCAAACAGTGGGGTGATACCTCGAGATTCGAAGAGCGAGAGGTGATCTGGCATAAGATGCTGGCGCTCTATACCCAGCAGGTTTTCTCGATCGGCCTCATCAACAGCACGCTGCAGCCGATCGTCCGATCCGCCAAATTGCAGAACGTGCCGGATGAGGGCCTCTATGGTTTTGACCCGACATCCTATCTCGGCCTCTACATGCCGGATGCCTTCTGGTTCAAGGAGGCTTGAGGGATGCTGAAATACATCCTCTGGCGCATTGCTGCGATGGTGCCGACACTGTTCATCATCTCGGCGCTGGTCTTCACCATCATCGAACTTCCGCCGGGCGACTTTTTCGAAAGCCAGATCGCTGAACTGCGGGCGCAGGGCGAGAGCGCCAACCTGCAGGAAATCGAAGAACTCAGGATACAATACGGTTTCGACAAGCCTGAGATCGTCCGCTACTTCTTCTGGGTCGGCGGCATGCTGCACGGGGACTTCGGCTATTCGTTCGAATATCAGCTGCCGGTCTCGGAAGTCGTCGGTGATCGTCTCTGGCTGACGATGCTCGTTTCCTTTTCCACGATCCTGCTGACGTGGTTGATCGCCTTTCCGATCGGGATCTATTCCGCGACCCATCAGTATAGTTGGGGCGACTACGGGCTGACCTTTCTGGGGTTGCTCGGCATCGCCATCCCGAACTTCATGCTGGCCCTGATCCTGATGTACTTCGCCAACATCTGGTTTGGCGTCTCGATCGGCCACTTGATGGACCAAAGGTTCCTGAACGAACCGATGAGCTGGGAAAAGGCGCGGTCCATTCTCTCGCATCTGTGGATTCCGGTCATTATCGTCGGCACGGCGGGAACGGCCGGCATGATCCGCCGGCTTCGCGCCAATCTGCTCGACGAGATGCAGAAACAATACGTCGTCACCGCCCGCGCCAAGGGGCTTCACCCGCTTCGCGCGCTCGTGAAGTATCCACTGCGCATGGCTCTCAACTTCTTCGTCGCCGATATCGGATCGATCTTGCCTTCGATCATCTCAGGGGCGGAAATCGTCGCCATCGTGCTGTCGCTCGAGACGACAGGGCCCATGCTCATCAAGGCCCTGCAGAGCCAGGACATGTATCTTGCGGGTTCGTTCCTGATGTTCCTCGCCTTCCTCAACGTCATCGGGGTGCTCGTCTCCGATATCGCACTTGGCTTTCTCGATCCGCGTATCCGCCTGCAAGGCAGGAGCACCAAATAGATGTCGCCCTTGCCACCGCCCGGCGCGCCGATGCCGCATTATGTTTCGACCGCACCCTTCGATCCCATGGCGACCGAGGGGATGACGGCTGCGCAATCGCGCATCCACCTTGCCTCGCAGAAGCAGTTGATGTGGTGGAAGTTCAAGCAGCACCGGCTGGCACTTGCCTCCGGCATTTTTCTGCTTGCGCTGTACTCCATGATTATCGTCGTCGAGTTCATTGCGCCCTATGGGCTGCATACCAAGAATGTGGACTTCATCCATTCCCCGCCACAGCGCGTGCACTTCTTCCACGATGGCAAATTCGTCGGCCCCTTCGTCTACGGGCGCTCCATGTCGCTCGATCTCGACACCCTCCATCGGCTTTACTCCGACAAGCCGGATGAGGTGCAGCCGATCCGCTTCTTCTGCCGCGGCGATTCCTACAAGTTCTGGGGACTGGTCAAATCGGATCTTCACCTGGTTTGTCCGGCAGTCGGCGGGCAGATGTTCCTGCTTGGCACTGACCGCCTCGGCCGTGACGTGCTGTCGCGCATTCTCTATGGCGCCCGCATTTCGCTGACGATCGGCCTGATCGGTATCGCCATCAGCTTCTGCCTCGGTATCGTCATCGGCGGATTGGCAGGCTATTGGGGCGGTGTCTTCGATCTAATCGTCCAGCGCCTCATCGAAGTTCTTCAGTCGCTGCCAAGCCTGCCGCTCTGGATGGCGCTGGCGGCGATCATGCCTGTCACGTGGAGCCCCATCGTCATCTATTTCGGGATCACGGTCATCCTCGGTATCATCGACTGGACTGGTCTTGCGCGAGCCGTGCGCTCAAAGCTCTTGGCCCTGCGTGAAGAGGATTATGTCCAGGCTGCCCAGCTGATGGGCGCCAGCACGCCGCGCATCATCGGCCGGCATCTTGTTCCAGGCTTCATGTCCCACCTGATCGCCTCTGCCACGATCTCGATTCCCGGCATGATTCTCGGTGAGACGGCGCTCAGCTTCCTTGGCCTCGGTCTGCGCCCGCCGATCACCAGCTGGGGCATTCTGCTGACAGAAGCAAAGAGCGTAAGCGTCATCGCCTTCTATCCATGGTTGCTTTTTCCGATTATACCTGTCGTTCTGGTGATTTTGGCGTTCAACTTTCTGGGAGACGGCTTGCGCGATGCGGCAGATCCCTACAAATAGCGGCCAGCCCGGCGGAGCACTGCTTTGTCTTTTGACGGCCAGCAATAAACCGGCGGTGCTTGTATGATCCACAGCGCAGAAGGATTGCCCATGGCACGGCGCCTGGAAGATGCCCGTATCCTCATGTACAGCCACGACACGTTCGGGCTCGGCCATTTGCGCCGCTGCCGCGCGATCGCGCATGCTCTGGTCGAGGATTATCGCGGGCTTAATATTCTGATCATCTCCGGAGCCACGATTGCCGGCGCGTTCGATTACCGGGCGCGCGTCGACTTCGTGAAGATCCCGAGTGTCATCAAGCTGCGCAACGGCGAATATACGTCGATGGCGGGCCATATCGATCTGCATGAAACGCTGAAGATGCGTGAGTCGAGTATTCGACACACCGCCGAAACCTTCCAGCCCGACATTTTCATCGTCGACAAGGAACCGATGGGACTGAAGGGCGAAGTCGAGGAGACGCTGGCCTATCTGAAGGCGCAGGGCACCGTTCTGGTGCTTGGCCTGCGCGAGATCATGGATGCCCCCCACCTGCTTGATGCCGAATGGAAGCGGAACGGCATCATGCAGAAGATCGACCAGTATTACGATTCCATCTGGGTCTATGGACCGCCTGATTTCTATGATCCGCTGATCGGCCTGGACGTGCCGGCAAGTGTGCGCAGAAAGATGGATTTCGTCGGATTTCTGCAGCGCAGTGTCTCGACGAGCAAGACCTCGATCAATGCGCGCTCGGACAACTACATTCTGGTCACGACCGGCGGTGGCGGCGATGGGTCCGATCTCGTCCACGATGTCATGAACGCCTATGAGCAAGACCCTTCCCTGCAGCAAAAGGCGCTTGTCGTGCTCGGCCCCTATATGCCGGCTGCCGAGCGCTCCAAGCTGGTGGCCAAAGGGTCCCGCATTCCCTACATAGAGGTGATCGAGTTCGACAATAATATGGAAGAGCTGATCGTGGGGGCCACCGGCGTTGTGGCCATGGGTGGCTATAACACCTATTGCGAGATCCTTTCATTCGACAAGCCTGCACTCATTGTTCCCAGGGTGAAACCACGCGAAGAGCAGCTGCTGCGCGCCAGGCGAGCGAGCGAACTCGGACTGATCGACATGCTGCTGCCGGACCAGTCGGCAGATCCCAAGGTTATGTCCGAGGCCCTGAAACGACTTCCCGACCGCGCACCGCCGTCCAAGAGCGGCTGTACCTTGCAGTTGCAGGGCCTCGATCACATTTCGCAGACGGTCGGACATTGGCTGGATGGCCGGGGCCCGCATCTGTCCGTCGTCGGGGCCGAGTGAAGAACAAGATCTTGTCGAAGCGTCGTAAGATTCTCGTTGTGCTGAAAGGCTACCCGCGCCTTTCGGAGACATTTATCGCCCAGGAACTGCTCGGCCTGGAGAAGGCGGGGTTTGATCTGACCTTGATCTCGATGCGCCGGCCAACCGACAAAAAGCGGCATCCCGTGCATGACGAGATCAGGGCACGTGTCGTCTATCTGCCCGAGTATCTTCACGAAGAGCCGATCCGCGTGCTGAAGGGGATGTTTGCGAGCTTCCGACGGCCCGGGATCAAGGCTCTCTGGCAGCGCTTCCTCAAGGACCTCCCACGTGACATTTCTCGCAACCGTTTCAGGCGGCTTGGACAGGCGATGGTGCTCGCACGCGAATGGCCGGATAGCGGTGAGTGGCTGCACGCACATTTCATCCATACCCCTGCCTCCGTGACCGAATATGCGAGCATCCTCACCGGTGTGCCCTGGACCTGTTCGGCCCATGCCAAGGACATCTGGACATCGCCGGACTGGGAGTTGCATGAGAAGCTTGGCAGCGCCCGCTGGACGGTGACCTGCACGCGAAGCGGCTATGAGCACATGCGCACCTTGACCCCCCGCAAGGACGCCGTGCATCTGAGCTATCACGGCCTCGATTTGGCGCGTTTCGGGCATTTCTGCGGCCAGCGATCGCAGCGCGACGGCAGCAATCCGGCGGACCCTGTCCTTATTCTCAGTGTTGGCCGTGCCGTCGAGAAGAAGGGTTACGAGACCTTGCTCAAGGCACTCGCACTGCTGCCCGGCGACCTGAACTGGCGTTTCGAACATATCGGCGGCGGCGACAAGCTGCCGAAGCTGAAGGCACTTGCTGCGGATCTCAATCTGACGGATCGGATCAGCTGGAAGGGCGCACTCGCACAGGAGGACGTGCTCGATCACTACCGCCAGGCCGATGTTTTCGCACTGGCCTGCCGGATTGCATCCAATGGCGATCGCGACGGCCTGCCGAATGTATTGGTGGAGGCATCGAGCCAGCGCCTGCCCTGCGTCTCGACGTCGGTATCCGGTGTGCCGGAGCTTCTTGTCGACGGTGAAAACGGCAGGCTCGTGCCACCCGAGGATCCTGCGGCGTTTGCGGCGGCACTCGAGACACTGATCCGCGATCCTGCCTTACGGTCGCGGCTGGGAGATGCGGCCGAAAGACGCGTGCGCGAGCATTTTGACCACGAGGTGAGCATCACCGAGCTCGGCCATCTGTTTGAACAGGAATGGCAGAAAGCCTCATGAACGCGCCCCGGGTCTTTTTCTATGTCCAGCATTTGCTTGGCATCGGGCATATTGCCCGGGCAAGCCGCATCGCGAGCGCGCTTGTCAGCGACGGGTTCGACGTCACTGTCGTGACGGGTGGGCTGCCGGTTCCGGGTTTCCCGGGAGACGGCATCAGGACGGTGGCTCTTCCACCGGTCGTGGCAAGCAATGCCGGTTTTTCCGGACTTGCGGACAGCGATGGTGTTGCCGCCGACGAGGCGTTCCTGCGCAAACGCCGGGATCTGCTGCTCGAAGCCTTCCATGATACAGCGCCCGACGTCGTCATCATCGAAGCGTTTCCTTTTGGCCGCCGGCAGATGCGGTTCGAGCTGCTCCCGCTTCTTGACGCAATCGAAGAAGCGCATCCACGGCCGAAGCTTTTCAGCTCGGTGCGCGATATCCTGCAGCAGAACCGGAAGCCCGGGCGCGACGAGGAGACCGTGGCGCTGGTCAGAGATCATTTCGACGGCGTCCTGGTGCATGGGGATCCGAGCTTCGTTCGCCTGGAAGATACCTTTCCCCTGACGGCGGAGATTGCCTCCAAGCTCCTCTATACCGGCTTGGTGGCGGCCCCGCGGGCGGCTGATCCTGAAGAGACCTTCGACATTGTTGCATCCGCTGGTGGCGGAGCCGTCGGCCTCGACCTGCTTCGCGCGGCCAATGGCGCGGCCGCGATGTTGCCGGCGAACCTGCGGTGGCTGCTGATCAGCGGGCCGAACCTTCCCGAAGCCGACTTCGCCAGACTTTCGAAGGCAACGCCCTCGAACGTTACGCTGACCCGGTTTCGCAAGGATTTCCCATCGCTGCTGCGCGGCGCGCGTGTTTCCATCTCGCAGGCGGGCTATAACACCGTTGGCGATCTGCTTCAGACCGACTGCCGGATGATCCTCATTCCCTTCGTAGCCGGTGGAGAGACGGAACAAACGGTCCGCGCGGAACGGCTGCGGGCACTCGGGCTCGCGGATATCCTGCCGGAGGCCGGTCTGACGCCCGAAATCGTTGCCAATGCGGTCAGCGCGGCGCTCGCAAAACCGCGGGCAGCCTCGGCATTGCTCGATCTCGGGGGGGCCGGCAAAACGGCATCAATCATTCGGTCCATGATCGGGTGAAAGCCTCGCACTTTGCGAAAATGATGTGATATAAACAACGTCCCGGCGAGAATCGGCATGACGATGGAAATCCGATGCGCCTTGTTTTCGTTATGAGATCCGGCGGTCCGGTTGCATGATCCTGTTTTCGGCATTCCCTTTGGCTTCGCCGCAGGTTCACTGCCCCCAGATTTCCCAGGCAACTGACGGTTAGGAATGGAAAAAAGCCTCGCGCGTTACATCTGGTCGAACACGCGGCTGCAGCAGCTCTGGATTTTGACAGTCGTTGCAGTCTCGATGATCCCCTACTTTCTGTCCTTCGACCTGCCGAAGCAGATCGTCAACGGACCGATTCAGGGCAATGGCTTTGAAGGCGAAGGCGCAACGCAGACGTTCATGCGTTTGTCCTACACCTTTCCGGTCATCGGCGAGGTAGAGTTCTTCAAGGGCCTCCAGCTTGACCGCCTGCAAATGCTGATGGGGCTCAGCCTCGTCTTCCTCGCGCTGGTCGTCTTGAACGGCCTCTTCAAATTCTACATCAACACCTACAAGGGACGGCTTGGCGAGCGCATGCTGCGCCGCATCCGTTTCGAGTTGATCGACCGGGTACTCCGCTTCCCGCCGTCGCATTTCAAGCGCGTCAAGTCGGCCGAGATCGCAACGATGATCAAGGATGAAGTCGAACCGATGGGCGGCTTCACGGGGGATGCCTTCGTTTCGCCTGCCTTGCTCGGCGGTCAGGCGTTGACGGCGCTCGCCTTCATCATCGTGCAGAATTTCTGGCTCGGGATGATTGCCGCGGCGATCGTCGGCGTGCAGGCGGTGGTGATCCCGCGCATGAGAAAGCGCCTGCTCGAGCTTGGCCGCCAGCGTCAGCTGACAGCCCGCGAGCTGTCCGGACGTGTTGGCGAAATCGTCGATGGCATCGGCACGATTCACGGCAACGACACTTCGAACTTCGAGCGTGCCGACATCGCCACCCGGCTCGGGCTGATCTTCTCGATCCGTTATGACCTCTACCAGTGGAAGTTCCTGGTCAAATTCCTGAACAACTTCCTGGCCCAGGTCACTCCATTCCTGTTTTACGCAATCGGCGGCTATCTCGCGCTGCAGGGCCGACTGGACATCGGTCAGCTCGTTGCGGTCATCAGCGCCTACAAGGATCTTCCGGGGCCGCTCAAGGAACTGATCGACTGGGATCAGATGCGCCAGGACGTGCAGGTCAAGTATCAACAGGTCTACGAGCAGTTCAACGTCGAGCCGCTGCTCGACGGCAAGATACAGGACATCTCGTCAGAAACGATCGGCGCCCTGACGGCTCCGCTCGTGATCACAAACCTGACTGTGAGCGACGATAGCGGCGCACGGCTGGTCGACCACGTCTCGGTCGAAATCAAACCCAACGAAACGGTCGCGGTCGTCGGCCCGAACTCGAGTGGTGCCGAAGCCTTCGCGGAAGCCCTCGGCCGGCTTGTGTGGCCGGATTCCGGCCGCGTGACGATCGATGGCCATGACCTTCTCGATCTGCCTGAATCCATTACCGGCCGGCGCATGTCCTACGCCTCCGCTGACGCCTACTTCTTCCACGGGACGCTTAGGGACAATCTTCTTTACGGCTTGAAGCATGCCCCGATGCGCGACCCGCAGTACGACGGCAAGGAGGCTCTTGAAGCCAAGTGGCATGCCGAGGAGGCCGTCAAGGCCGGCAACCCGACAATGGATATCAACAGCGACTGGGTGGACTACCAGGCCGCCGGCGCAACCGGCCCCGAGGACATCCTGACGGCAATCCGTCCTGTGCTCGATGCGGTCCTCATTTCACAGGACATTCTAGACCTAGCGCTTCGATCGACCGTCAACACGAGCGTGCATGTGACGCTTGCCGGACATATCGTCGATCTGCGTACGGCACTTCGCAAGCGCATGCAGGAGTCGGAGCTCGGCAATATCGTCGTGCCGTTCGATTTCGATGCGTTCAATCCGCAAGCCACCGTCGGCGAGAATTTGCTCTTCGGCTCGATGAAACGGCCGATGATGAACAATCGCCGGCTGGCGGCCCACCCCTATTTCCAGGCGCTCTTCCGCGACACCGGCCTCAGCGACGATCTCTACGCCATGGGTCTGGAGATCGCGGAGAATGCCGTCGAACTCTTCCATGATCTGCCGCCGGATCACCCGTTCTTCCAGCAGCTGACCTTCATGACGGCTGACGATATCCCGACCTATCAGGCGCTGCTGCAGAAATTGCAGAGCCGACGGTTTGATGATGCAACGCCCGAAGAGCGCTCTGCAATCATCCGTCTCAGCTTTGCCTATATCGAGCCGCGGCACCGTTTCGGTCTTCTGACCGACGCGCTGATGGCCAAGATCGTCAGCGCCCGCAAACAGTTCCATGAGAATATTCCTGATGATCTTTCCGCGGTCATCGAGCGGTATGATCCGGAGGGCTTCATCTCCTCGGCAAGCCTCATGGACAACGTCCTGTTCGGCCGCATCGCCTATCAGCAGGCTGACGCGTCCGACCGCATCCGGGCGATCATGGGCGATCTCTTCGACTCTCTCGAACTCTTCGACGACGTCTTGTCGATCGGGCTTGAGTTTGATGTCGGTTCTGGCGGCAAGCGCCTGACGATGGTGCAACGGCAGAAGCTGAACCTTGCCCGTGCGCTTCTCAAACGGTCTGACTATTTTGTCTTCAACCGGCCCTTATCCGCGCTCGACCAGCGTATTCAGGATCAGATTACCCGAAATGTGGTCGAGGGATTGCACAAGGAAGGCGAACAGCCGGCCATCATCTGGGTGCTTTCGAACGCAAAACTTGCGGAAATATTTGATCGAATCCTGCTGTTTGACCGCGGTGCGCTGGCCGAGGCAGGCAACTTTCCGGAGCTTTCCGAACAAAACGGTATGTTCAAGGAACTGTTATCGTAATATCCTAAAGAGGGACAATAAAGATGGTGCCCTTTTGCGAGGTGCCACGGTCAAGCGTCGTGCACCGGAAAGCGCGACGGGGGTAGTACGCATATGTTATTGAGAGACGAAGTTGAAATGCTGCGGCGGGTGCCGATCTTCTCCCGAATTGCACCTGCAAAACTCAAATTGTTGGCCTTCACTTCCGATCGCATGACATACAACGTCGGGCAGGACCTCTTCCATCAGGGAGATCCGGGTGATGCCGCCTATGTCGTCCTGTCCGGAACGGCCGACATTCTTGTCCACTCACCTGCAGGCGACATCAAGGTCGCCGATGTGGAACCCAACTCCATCGTCGGTGAAATCGCCATATTGTGCGACGTATCGCGTACCGCGACGATTCGCGCCACCTCGCCCCTGGAAGTGCTGCGCATCAGCAAGGAACACTTTCTTAAATTACTGAGCGATTTCCCCGAAATGGCCGTCGAGATCATGCGCGTGTTGGCAGACCGTCTGAACCATACAACGGCCGAGCTGACTGCCGCGCGCGCTGCCAAGCAGCCGCAAGTGGCCGCGATGTAACGCTACTGCTGTTATTCGCGACTTTGCAGCAGATCCTGTTCAATCCGGGTCATGTGTGCAGCCCCTGGTAGTTTGCGCATTCTGCAGGTGTCCAGACGCTGCTGGGAGGCGTTCGCGGCAAAGCGAACGAGCCTCATAAACCAGCGCAGCAACGTGTCGAGCTGGTCGCGGATCGCTCTCAGCTTCAGCCGATCGGGGTCGCGATCAGCACATCGTGGTCAACGCTCGCCAATATCATCCTCCGCCCTTCGTATTCCGCAAGCCGATGCAATAGGCCGGGATCCAGGACTTCGACGGGTGCGAAAGCCCGCCCGTGTTTTAGACCGGACGCGCTTTGATTTTAGATCGGACGGGCGTTCACTTTAAATTGGCCGGACCATGCGTCAAAGATGGTCGCATGAGCGAGCATCCTGCCGCCAGAACCCTGATTGACTGCTTGCGCGGTACGTGCGCCCCGAGGGGAGCGGGTGTCTCGCTTGCGTGCTGCACGGCGGCTGGGAATTAACGACCTTCCGACCCTTGCGCCTTATCGGCAGGACCGCGCCGTTTTTCTGGGATGAAGCGATGAACGGCAGGCTCTTCCTGCTTGAATGTCGAGCAAGTGTTGGCGGCGATCCTCAAATTGGCGAGGTTGTCGTTATGGACAACCTGTCGTCCGCATAACAGCCAATGTGCGCGAGGCTATCGCGCACATTGGGATCACTCATATCTTCTGCTGCCTTACTGGCCCGACCGCAATGCCATCGAAAGCCTGTTCGCGAAATTGAAAGCCATGTCGCGGGCCGGGCGGAGCGCACGGCAGATGGGTAGGGGACGCGGTTGGCGCGATCCCCATTCACGTCTGCAGAACGCACGACCTACTTCAGAGCTGTAGGTTGGACCCGGATTGAACAGGGTCTTTTTTACTCGCGCTGTTCGAGCGCCCTGCTGAAGGCCAATGCCGCAAGCGTGCAGACCGCGCCAGACAGCAGGTAGTAGCCAACGAAAGGCAGTCCAAAGTGGCTGGACAGGGTCAGTGCGACGAGCGGGGCAAAGCCGGCGCCAACGAGCCAGGCAAGGTCGGAGGTAAAGGCCGCGCCGGTATAGCGATAACCTCTGCCGAAGCGCGACGAAATCGAGCCGGTCGCCTGGCCAAAGGACAGTCCGAGGACGCCGAAGCCGATGATCACGAATGCACTCTGTCCCCCGGAGCCGGCTGCCATCAGGAGCGGACCGACAAAGCTGAAGATCGCAATCAGCACGGCACAGATCGCAAGCTGTGCACGCCTGCCGATGAGGTCTGCGATCATGCCGGAGACGACGATGGCGACGAGACCGACCACGGCGCCAATGATCTGCACGACCATGAAACCGCCGATCGGCTGGGTTCCGTAAAGATACACCCAGCCCAGCGGGAAGATCGTCACGAGGTGGAACATCGCGAAGCTCGCGAGCGGCACGAAGGCGCCGAGCAGGATGTCGCGACCATGGATACGCACCACGTCGCGGATCGGTGCCGCCTCGAGCTCGTGCTGTTCGAGTGCCGAGCCGAATTCGGGCGTCATGACCAGACGCAAACGCGCAAACAGCGCAACCACGTTGATCGCAAAGGCGACAAAGAACGGATAGCGCCAGCCCCAGCTCAGGAAGTCCTCACTGGACAGATTGGCGATGAAATAGCCAAACAGCGCGCTTGCCAGCGCAAAGCCGATCGGGGCACCGATCTGCGGGATCATCGCATACCAGCCGCGGTGGTTTGGCGGCGCGTTGAGTGCCAGCAGCGATGCCAGGCCGTCCCATGCGCCGCCGAGCGCAAAGCCCTGGCCGAGCCGGAAGAGGGCGAGCAACGCGATCGACCAGGCTCCAATCTCGCTGTAGCCTGGCAGGAAAGCGATCGAAGCCGTCGAGCCCCCAAGCAGGAATAATGCAATGGTCAGCTTGGCGCCGCGGCCATAGAAACGGTCGATGGTCATGAACACAAGCGATCCCACCGGGCGCGCCAGAAATGCGAGCGAAAAGATCGCAAAGGAATAAAGCGTTGCCGTCAGTCGATCGGGCGCGAAAGGAAAGACAAGCTGAGGGAAGACCAGCACGGATGCCAGGCCATAGACGAAGAAATCGAAAAATTCGGACGCGCGCCCGATGACGACGCCCATCGCGATACTGCCGGCTGATATCGGCTTGTCGGCATGAATTCGCCGCGCATCCTGCTCCATCGATGTGGACGATGGTCCGTAGTGTGTTGTACCTGCCATTAAATGCCTCCCTCGTTGAGGCACCCTGTGGCAAAGCGCCTCACTAGCGATCTTGATCAAACCACCGCGCTTATCAAGTCCGATCGACGCAAATAGTTCATCATCCGGCTTGAAAATCAGATGTGGATGAAAAATCACGGTCATGCCGCGAAATCGGTCTGCAAAAGACTGGCATGATCGGCGTGTGCGGATATATTAGCCCCTCAAAATGGATTGTGCGCAAGAATCCTTCGAATTTTCATCAGGATTTTGACATCCTGCGCCACGTGCCTTATCCCGCAGTGCGGCATTTCTGCTGCACTGCGACCAAACACCTCATGTTGCTATCAGGTACGGTGCTTTAGTCGCGGTCTGGACGAAACAACAAGAGCATAGAGACGTGCAAAAACTGCCAAAGTTTTCCCGCCATCTCCTCATTCTGCCCCTGCTTCTGACGCTGGCGGGATGCAATTTGGTGGTCATGTCGCCTTCGGGCGATATCGCCATGCAGCAACGCGACCTGATTATCGTGTCGACGGTTTTGATGCTGCTGATCATCGTTCCGGTGATCTTCCTGACGCTGCTGTTTGCCTGGCGTTATCGCCGTTCCAATACGGCTGCCACCTATGATCCGGAATGGCACCATTCCACCCGTCTCGAAGTGGTCATATGGTCAGCACCACTGGCCATCATCATCGCGCTCGGGGCCATCACCTGGATCAGCACGCACAAGCTCGACCCATTTCGTCCGCTCGATCGGATTGACGCCGAGCGCGCCATCCCGGCCAATACCAAGCCGCTGACCGTCGAAGTCGTCGCACTCGACTGGAAATGGCTGTTCTTCTATCCCGAACTCGGGATTGCGACCGTCAATGAAATGGCAGCGCCAGTCGATGTTCCGATCAGCTTCAGGATCACCTCCTCGTCGGTCATGAATTCTTTCTACGTGCCTGCGCTTGCGGGCCAGATCTATGCAATGCCCGGCATGGAGACCAGGCTTCATGCCGTCATCAACCAGGAAGGCATCTTCGACGGCTTTTCGGCCAACTATAGCGGCGCGGGTTTCTCCCACATGCGCTTCAAGTTCCATGGCGTAAACCAGCAGGGCTTCGACCAATGGGTTGCGCAGGTGAGGGAAAAGGGAACTGCGCTTAATAGGGATACCTATCTCAAGCTCGAACGGCCGAGTGAGAGGGAGCCGGTGCGTTACTTCTCCACCGTCGACAAGGATCTCTTTAACGCGATCCTCAACATGTGCGCGGCCCCCGGTCAGATGTGCATGAACGAAATGATGCACATCGACCGGATGGGTGGCGGCGGCAAGGAAAGCGCTGAAAATCGCGAGAAGCTGCTCTACGACAACCGCCATTCCGATCAGGCCGGTGGCGGTCACGAAACGCCTGCGGGCGAAAGCCCCGATGCCAGCGAAACCAAGCCGGCAGACGCTCAAAACGGCGCCGGCCAGTCTGGCGACATGCAGACGATGCCAGGAATGCAGCATGACGGGCACACAATGCCCGGCATGGACCACGGCACCGGCAGCGACCCGGCGCCTGCGCAATCAAACAGCAATTAGACCTGGCGCTTTGCGTCGATACGACATCAATGAACGGGTTCATCCATGTTTTCCAATCCTGACCTCCTGAAGTTCATCTTCGGTCGGTTGACCCTAGAATCGATCCCCTATCACGAGCCGATCCTGGTCGTGACCTTTGCGGCAGTCGCACTTGGCGGCATCGCTCTTCTGGGTGTTGTTACCTATTTCAAGCTTTGGGGTTATCTCTGGCGCGACTGGCTGACGAGCGTCGATCACAAGAAGATCGGCATCATGTACGTCATCCTGGCGCTCATCATGCTGCTGCGCGGCTTTTCCGACGCGATCATGATGCGTCTGCAACAGGCAATCGCCTTCAACGGATCCGCCGGCTACCTGCCGCCGCATCACTACGACCAGGTCTTCACGGCCCATGGCGTCATCATGATCTTCTTCATGGCCATGCCGTTCGTCACGGGCCTGATGAACCTCGTCGTGCCGCTGCAGATCGGCGCCCGCGACGTTTCATTCCCGTTCCTGAACAATTTCTCGTTCTGGATGACGACCGCCGGTGCGATCATCATCATGATCTCGCTTTTCGTCGGCGAATTCGCCCAGACCGGCTGGCTTGCCTATCCGCCGCTGTCGGGAGCCGCCTATAGCCCGGGCGTCGGTGTCGACTATTACATCTGGGGTCTGCAGGTGGCCGGTGTCGGCACGACGCTATCGGGCATCAACCTGATCGCGACGATCGTGAAGATGCGCGCACCCGGCATGAGCTTCATGAAGATGCCGGTCTTCACCTGGACCGCGCTCTGCACCAACATCCTGATCGTCGCGACCTTCCCGATCCTGACGGCGACGCTGGCGCTCCTGTCGCTCGACCGTTACGCCGGCACAAACTTCTTCACGAATGATCTCGGCGGCAATCCGATGATGTATGTCAACCTCATCTGGATCTGGGGTCACCCGGAGGTCTACATCCTCGTGCTGCCGGCCTTCGGCATCTTCTCGGAAGTCGTTGCCACCTTCTGCGGCAAGCGTCTCTTCGGCTACGCCTCGATGGTCTACGCCACCTGCGTGATCATGATCCTGTCCTACCTCGTCTGGCTGCATCACTTCTTCACGATGGGTTCGGGTGCAAGCGTCAACTCCTTCTTCGGCATCACCACGATGATCATCTCGATCCCCACAGGGGCGAAGATGTTCAACTGGCTGTTCACGATGTACAGGGGACGCATTCGCTACGAAGTGCCGATGCTGTGGACGCTCGGCTTCATGGTGACCTTCGTCATCGGCGGCATGACCGGCGTTCTGCTCGCTGTTCCGCCGGCCGACTTCGTGCTGCACAACTCGCTCTTCCTGATCGCCCACTTCCACAACGTCATTATCGGCGGCGTGGTGTTCGGCCTGATGGCTGGCGTCACCTACTGGTTCCCCAAGGCGTTCGGCTACAAGCTCGATCCCTTCTGGGGCAAGATGTCCTTCTGGTTCTGGCTGATCGGCTTCTACTTCGCCTTCATGCCGCTCTACGTGCTCGGCCTGATGGGCGTCACGCGCCGCGTGTCGCAGTTCGAAGATCCGTCGCTGCAGATCTGGTTCATCCTTGCCGCCTTCGGCGCCGTCCTGATCGCGATCGGCATCGCCAGCTTCCTCATCCAGCTCGTCGTCAGCTTCTTCAAGCGCGAGGAGTTGCGGGATACGACCGGTGATCCCTGGGATGGCCGCACGCTGGAATGGTCGACCTCGTCGCCGCCGCCGGACTACAACTTCGCCTTCACCCCCGTCGTCCATGACCATGATTCCTGGTACGACATGAAGGCGCGCGGCTATGCCCGTCCGCTGGAAGGCTTCAAGCCGATCCACATGCCGAAGAACACCGGAACCGGTGTCATCCTCGGCGCGATCAGCGTCGTGCTGGCATTTGCCCTCATCTGGTACATGTGGTGGTTGGTCGTGCTTTCGTTCGTCGCCATGATCGCCGTCGCGATCGGCCATACCTTCAACTACAATCGCGACTTCTATATCCCCGCCGAAGAAGTCACGGAAACGGAACGCAAGCGTACCGCGCTGCTTGCCGAGCAGGTGTAAGACCATGAGCGATGCTGTGATCGACAAGGCAGACAAGCCTGAATTCTACCTCACCGAGGAGCACCATCCGGAAGGCAGCACAATGCTGGGCTTCTGGCTCTACCTGATGAGCGACTGCCTCATCTTCGCAGTGCTGTTTGCAACCTTCGCCGTCCTCGGCCGCAACTTTGCCGCGGGGCCCTCGCCGGCCGATCTCTTTGATCTGCCGCTGGTGGCGATCAACACCTCGATGCTGCTTCTGTCCTCCATCACCTACGGCTTTGCGATGCTGCAGATGGAGCGGCAGGAGAAGGGCGCCACACTCTTCTGGCTGGCCATTACCGGCCTCTTCGGCCTAGCCTTCCTTGGGATTGAACTCTACGAGTTCTCGCACCTGATCCACGAGGGCGCAGGTCCAACCCGCAGTGCCTTCCTGTCCGGCTTCTTCACGCTGGTCGGCACACATGGTCTGCACGTCACCTTTGGTATCGTCTGGCTGGTAACCTTGATGGTGCAGGTGTCGATCCGTGGCCTGATCCCGGAAAACCGCCGCCGCCTGATGTGCCTGTCGATGTTCTGGCACTTCCTTGACGTCGTCTGGATCGGCGTCTTCTCCTTCGTCTATCTTATGGGAGTCCTCGGATGACCTCTAACGCACCAGTAACCGAGGACGCCCACGAAGCCCATCATGGTCACAGCCATGGTCATGTGGCCGCCCACGGCACCTTCAAGAGCTATATGATCGGCTTCGTGCTGTCGGTTATCCTGACAGCGATCCCGTTCTGGCTGGTCATGGCCGGCATCTTCGAAAATCCATCGGTAACGGCCGCATGGGTCATGGGGCTCGCGGCTGTCCAGATCGTCGTTCATATGATTTTCTTCCTTCATATGAACCCGCGCTCGGAAGGCGGCTGGACGATGATGGCGTTGATCTTCACGCTTCTGCTCGTCGCCATCGCGCTCGCCGGCTCGCTCTGGGTCATGCATCATCTGAATACGAACATGATGCCGATGAGCCCGGAAATGATGAAGAATATGCCCTAAAGGCAAGAGCGGGCGGTGGTGACGCCGCCCGCCAAGGTTTTCTGGCAATGGCCGACATCCCCTCCGAGAAGGCACAAAGACAGCATACTGCCGCCGGGCTTGCGATATTCTGCGGTCTCATGCTGGTGCTAATTGCAGCACTGCTTGCGCTTGGTGTCTGGCAGGTCGAGCGGCTTTCCTGGAAAGAGGATCTGATTGCCCGCGTCGATCAGCGCGTCCATGCGGAGCCGGTTCCCGCGCCAGTGCGCATGCAGTGGGGACAGGTCAGCCGCGCCAATGACGAATATCGCCGTGTGACTGCCGAAGGGACCCTGCAAAACGACAGGGAAACGCTGATCTACGCATCGACGACGCTCGGGCCCGGCTATTGGGTGATCACCCCGCTCAAGCTAGCCGACAGCACCTCGGTATTGATCAACCGCGGTTTCGTCCCGACGGACAAGCGCGATCCGGCAACACGCAGCGAAGGGCAGATAGCAAACCCGGTAAAAATCACCGGACTGCTGCGGATTACCGAGCCTGGAGGCACGCTGATCAAGTCCAATGATCCGGCCAATGATCGCTGGTATTCACGCGATGTCGCCGCGATCGCCGACCGTCGCGGCGTGGCAGATCCCGCCCCCTACTTTATCGATGCTGATGCGACGCCAAACCCAGGCGGCCTGCCGGTCGGTGGGCTGACGCAAATCGCCTTCCCCAACAACCATCTGGTTTACGCGATCACCTGGTTTGCACTTGCTTTCATGGCCGCTGGACTGCTCGCTTTCGTCGTCCGCGGCGAGTTGCGCGCGCGTCGATCCTGATCAGACGGCCTTGCTCCGGGGATAGAAGCGCTCAGCCATATGTTCGCCAACCGCATGGGCCTGGCTGACGATCTCGGGTACGAGGTCGATGTCAGGCAGACTGCCAAGGCCGAGGGGCCCGACGGCAAACAGTCCATCGACCATTGATCCATCCTCAAGACAGGGCTGGCCCCGCTGATTGACGGCAAGTCCGAGCGACAATTCGTCTGCGAGGGCCAAACCTCCGCTCACAAGGCTTGCCAACAATGGCGAGGTCAGTTGCGGCGCGCGGCAGCGACAATCCAGGATACGCTCGGCATGAACGATCTCGTCGGCGTGCGAGCCGGCGGGCCGGAAGAAGAGACCGCTCAGGCCCTGCCGACCCACGACGCCACGGCGCAGTACGGTATTGCCACTGGCGAGCTCGCTTTGGAGACGGGCGTAGATGGCCTCGGGCAAGCGGTTGCGGTGGCTGTCATAGATCGCCCGCAAGTGCCGGTTGAACTGATGCTTCTGATGGGCTGGCAGTGCGCGCCACAGAGAGCGAGCGTGTTTTCGCAGCCCGTTCATCACGGATTGCCAGCTTCTGCCCTCTTCCTCTGCCTCGCGGCAGGCCGTGCGGACGAAGCGCAGGATGTCAGGGAGGTTTGTTGGCAGCGCGTCGGCCGGAAAAACCGGGTCGGCGGAGTTCGGCGTATGGCTCTGCGGCAGGAAGCCATGTCGGGAAAGGATGGTAACCTGCCCCGCGTAGCCGGCGTCGCGCAATTGCAGGAGCTGATCGACAACCCTGATGCCGCTGCCGAGAAGGACCGTGTGTGGGCGCGCAACCAGGCGCTGGGCTCTCACCTGCGACGGCTCCTGCTCAGTCTCCTCGGTCTCAGGCAGACCATAGCCAGTGGCCAGTATGACAGTGTCGAACAGGGGATTGGCTGGATTGGCGCTTTCGAGAAGGAAACGGTTGCCGTGGCTCTTGCGGATCGCCACAACCGGTTCATGGCAGACCTGAACCGTAATGTCCTTGCGGGCGGACAAGGCTTCCGAGAAGCGCTGGTAGACGTAGTCGCTGAAAATGTCTTTCGGCACGAAGATCTGGCGAAATCCCGGGATCGCCGCAGGCACGGCGGCGCGGAATTCCGCGTTACTACAAAGCCAGTCGTTGAAATCATCCGTATCGCCCACCGAGACGGAAAGATCGCGAACACGCGTATTCAGGATCGTCGAGGTCCGGGCCGACGAGAGTGCCTGCCCTCCGCTCACCGAAGAGTTGGGGTCGAAGAGTTGCAGATGAAAAGGCAGGCGCACTGTCTTCATCAGCGCGATCGCCATCATCATTCCGGAAAAGCCGCGGCCGACAATGGCAAAACGCGGCATGGCGGAGATCTTTGCTGCCGCCGCTGACTTCGAAGAAAACAGGCCTTGAACCGTCATCTCAACTCCCTTGCGACCGTCTGCGCATCGTGTCTCGATTGGTTTCAACGCGGGAAAAAAACGCTCGCGCGTTGCGCTGGTTCACGCGGTTTTGAACCGCCCTATAGTCTATCAAACTGGTCGTGTATCAAAGCGCCAAAATATGATTTAGGCAAGCCTTTGTTCCGAGGGCCAGCGTCTGGAGCGGATAAGTGTCTGAAACCGTTTTGACATTTCGAGACGCTATGGGTGGTCAAAATGGTGCTTCCTTGTCTTTGTTGCACTCACGATAAAATAACCAGTTGGTGAATTCTTGACTTGAAGGGCCGAAAGGAATCGGCAAAAGTAAGGGTGCTAATCAATCCCTTCATGGATTCGACGTCTTTCCGGACCAACGTCCGACCACACCTCTGTTTTGGAATATGACCGTGAGCAGCAATGCTTTAACACGCACGACGAAGCCATCCGCTTCGATGGCGAAGGCGACTGCGGCAGGCTGGGGCAAGGGCCTCTTTACGCTCGTCCGCATCACCGTCATGGCGTTCCGCCATCCCTGGCAATCCGGTTTCGCCATCGGCGCAACCCTTGTCGCCTCGACCTTCCAGCTGATGATCCCGCGTCTGCTCGGTCGGGCGGTCGACCACACGCAGGTTGCGATGGAAGGCGGCCAGGCGGGACAGATCGCACAGGATGCGCTGCTGACCACGGCGCTGATGCTGCTCGGCGCCAGCGTTCTGCGTGGCATCTTCACGATGATCCAGAACTACTACAGCGAGAGCGTCGGCCACCACATGGGCTACGAGCTGCGTCTTGCCTGCTACGAGAAAATTCAGCGCCTTTCCTTCAGTTTTCATGACAGCGTCCACTCTGGCGATCTGATCACCGTCGGTCTGCTCGACCTTGAAGGCGTGCGCATGTATTTCTCGACGGCGCTGGTGCGCATGGTGCTCTTGACCATGCTGATCGGTATCGGCGCCTACATGCTGCTTTCCACCGATGTCGTCCTCGGCTTGCTTGCCTTGAGCTTCGTACCCTTCGTTGCCTGGCGTTCCTCGGTCACGCAGTTGCGGTTGCGCGCGACCTGGCTCGATCTGCAGGAGCGGCTGTCGGTGCTGACCCGGATCATGGAGGAAAATCTCGGCGGCATCCGCGTGGTCAGGGCCTTTGCCGCCCAGGCGCACGAGATGATGAAGTTCGAGGGCGCTTCCAAGAACGCCTTGGCGCTCGCCCACCAACGCGTCGGCATCCGTGTCATCAATACCAGCGCCATGACCTTCTCCTTCTTCGCTGCCATGGGCCTCGTCCTCTGGGTTGGCGGTGGCAAGGTGATGGCTGGCGAGATGACGGTCGGTACGCTTACTTCGTTCCTGACCTTCATGACGATCCTGCAGATGCCTGTCCGCCAGCTCGGCCTGATGGTCAATGCTTTCGCCCGCGCCTCCACCTGCGGCACCCGGCTGTTCAACCTGCTCGACCTCGAAATTGCCGTGCGGGATGCCCCTGACGCCAGGGATCTGGCGCTGACCGATGGGACGCTGCGCTTCGAGAATGTAAGCTTCGCCTATCCGAGCTCACCGATGCACGAGGTCCTGAGCAACGTCTCCTTCGAGGCAAAGCGCGGCGAGACGATCGGCATCGTCGGGCCACCCGGCAGCGGTAAGTCGACGCTTGCCCATCTGATCCCGCGCTTCTACGACGTCACCAGGGGCAAGATCACCATTGATGGACAGGATATCCGCAAGGCGACGTTGCAGTCGCTTCGTCGTGCGATCGCCGTTGTCCAGCAGGACTCCTTCCTGTTCACAACCTCGATTGAAAACAACATCGCCTATGGCGACCCCTGGGCAAAGGAAAGCCGCATCGAGCGCGCGAGTGAAAGTGCCCAGCTGCACAACTACGTGCTCGGCCTGCCGACCGGCTACGGCACGGTCGTTGGAGAACGCGGTGTGTCGCTCTCGGGAGGACAGCGCCAGCGCCTGTCGATCGCCCGTGCCCTGATGTTGAAACCCGCCGTCATGGTCTTCGATGATTCAACGGCGGCAATTGATGCGGCCACCGAACAGCGCATTCGCTCCGCGATGCGCAAGTACGCGGCTGATCGCGTGACCATCATTGTTGCGCATCGCCTGAGCTCGCTGATGCATGCCGACCAGATCCTGTTCGTCGAGAACGGGCAAATCGTCGAACGCGGCACGCACGAGGAGTTGCTGGCCGCGGGCGGGCGCTACAAGGCGCTCTATGATCTGCAGGTACGGCCTGGCGATGAGGCGCTTAGCGCCTAGGGAGGAATGAAATGGCCGAGGAACTGGAAACCGAACGCTCCGATGTTCGCGAGGATGGGCGCCGACCGCCGCGCGCCGTCGTTGGCTCGCATCGCATTGAAGAGGAGATGTTCGGCAAGGCCTTCGATGGCAACATCATCAAGCGCATCTGGGCGTTCGTGCACCCATACCGCAGGCAGGTTCTGCTATCAGTCGCTGCCGTCCTGACGTTCACGGCCATGCAGCTGCTGATCCCGCTGATCATCCGCTACGCCATCGATCACGGCATGCAGCCGGGTGGAAGTCATCAGGCGCTGACCTTCGCGATGATCGCCTTTCTCGCCGCGATCCTCATCAACTACTGCGCCAGTTACTGGCAAGAGACGCTGGTGGGAAACGTCGCGGAAGAGGTGCTCTTCGACATCCGCAAGGCGATGTTTTCGCATCTCCAGCGGGTTTCGCTCTCCTTCATGGACAAGACCGAGGTCGGCCGTCTCATGTCGCGCCTGCAGGGCGACGTCAATTCGATGCAGGAGTTCCTGGAAACGTCGGTCCTGTCTGTCGGCGATATCACGCTTCTGTTCGGCATCGTCTTCGTCATGCTCTATCTCGACTTCAAGCTCGGTCTTCTGACGCTCTCGGTCCTGCCGATCCTGTTTGTCGTTCGCCTCTTCTGGCTGCCGCTGGCGCGCAAGTCCTTCATGGCAGCACATGAGACCAATTCCGTTGCCGCAGGGGCGCTGGCCGAGGCCATCCACGGCGTGCGCGCCGTCCAGAGCATGGATCGCCAGGGCGTCAATTTCACGCTCTATGACGACAAGGCCAGGGCAAACCTGAAGACGCACCTCACAGCAGCGCGCTACGCCCAGGTGATGGTGCCGATCGTGGATTCCCTGACCGGCGTTGCCATGGCGCTTGTCATTGTCGTTGGCGGTGCACGCGTTCTCAATCAGGCGCTCGATGTCGGCGTGCTCGTCGCTTTCCTGTTTTACATCCAGCGCTTTTTCGACCCCATTCGCTCGCTGACGCTGCAATATTCGGTCATGCAGCGTGCCATGGCCTCCGGACAACGACTGACCGAGGTTCTTGATGTTCCAGTCGAGATCAGGGACGCGCCTGACGCAAAGGAGCTTTCCGCCGACATGGATGGCTCCGTCGAGTTCCGCGACGTGGTTTTCGGCTATCATCCAAAGCACCCGGTCCTGAAGCATGTGAGCTTCAAGGTGAACCCAGGCGAAACCGTGGCCCTTGTCGGGCCAACCGGTTCCGGCAAGTCGAGCTGCATGTCGCTGATCCATCGCTTCTATGATGTTCAACAGGGACAAGTCCTGGTCGGTGGGCATGATGTGCGCGACCTGACGCAGGATTCGCTCGGCAACCAGATCGCCATGGTTCTCCAGGAGCCGTTCCTGTTTACGGGCACGGTGTTCGACAACATTCGCTATCACAAGGTGGAAGCGACACGCGAACAGGTCATCGAGGCGGCCAAAGCGGTCGGGGCTCATGACTTCATCATGCGCCTGCCGCAGGGCTATGACAGCATGCTCGGCGAGCGCGGCGGCAATCTCTCGCTCGGCCAGCGCCAGCTTTTGAGCTTTGCCCGTGCTCTGGTCGCCGATGCCAAGATCCTGGTACTGGACGAGGCAACTGCCAATATCGACAGCTATACCGAGATGCTGATCCAGAAGGCGCTCGTCAAGCTGCTCGAAAACCGAACAGGGCTGGTCATCGCACACCGCCTCGCCACGATCAGAGAGGCGGACCGCATCATCGTCCTGCAGAATGGCGAGCTGATCGAAAGCGGTAACCACCAGCAGCTAATGAAAAACCGCAAGCTCTACTCGCGGCTCTATAACCTGAACTATGCGTCCTTTGACGATATTCCGGATGCCGTGCTTGTTGGGAGCCAGCTAGAAGGCCCCAACGCGACGTAAACTCCTAGAGACAATGCGTTATCTTATGGTTTTGATATAGCTAAACCAAAGGAAACTCAGTCATTTTCCGATAGCCGGGCGACAGGGGCGGCGTCCTATAGAGCCTTCTGCCGCCCCATTAAGGCATCGATGGTCGAGCTCTCATCGGGGCTGGGATCCGAATCCTGCGGGTGACATTCGTCTGGACAAGTCGCATTGCCGAGCCTCCTCAGGATCGCAGGCCGGGAGCGGCAGCAGCGCTTTAAGGCCTTGCATCGCGAGGAGAATATCGCGTGCGGTGGGGGCGCTGGCAAATAAGCTGTCTCAGACAGCGTCGCCTACTTCAACCCCGACAGCTTGCGTAGGTCGCTATTGATCTGCGTTTGCCAGCGGTCACCCCTCGCCTTGTAATGCTCGACGAGGTCTGCATCCAGCCGAATAGTAACGGATTTCTTGGTCCGCGCCATCGGCGGCCTGCCTCTCGCTTTCCGGGCCTTAGCAACCTCCTCGAAAAACGACGACGGCAACACCTGCCGGGCCGGGCGCAACGCGGCAATTTCCTCATTTGTCAATTCGGGGCTGTCGACGGCGTCCCAGTCTTGCTTGGTATAGCCGTTGCCGGGTTGAAATTCCTTCTTCGCCGGATATTTCATTGGAACGCCTCCCTTTCTCGCGCACTGGCCGGACGAAAGCTGATGATCGAAACTGCCTCCGATCCAAGTAGCCCATAGATGATGACGGCGGTGCCATCCTCGAAATAGCCGATTGCTTTGAACCTATTGCTGTAGGTTGGGGTGACAAGCGCGCTTTCCCAGTCGAAGAAAATGACATCGGCAAAATCCAGGCCGTGCTTATGCAGGTTAGCTACCCGCTTGCTTTCATCCCATTCGAAACGCATCGATCAGTCCGGCTTTTAACAATATGTATGTACGATATTTGATCCCGCAAGGCAAGATTATTGTACATACAAAAAAGAGATCGACAGAAGAAAATGCGCAGAAAACGAATTCAGTCACTTAATCGGTTGGGGCAATTCCAGTTTGTTCTCGGGACAGCTCGAGGTGAGCCGTTGATACCAATAGCCGGTTTAATTAGGCCCCTTTCTGTGCTCCCCTGCAGTGCTTGAGGAGACGACGGCGAACGGTTCAGCGACTTAAAATCAAGCCTTCCAAGCAACGTCACTATTCGAAGAGGAGGATCTTCCATGGATTACCGCAAGCTTGGCCACAGTGGAGCAATTGTAACCGCCTACTGCCTTGGCACCATGACGTTCGGCGCAGAGGCCGACGAAACTGCCTCGCACAAACTGCTCGACGATTACTTCGCCTGGGGCGGAAACTTCATCGACACAGCCGACGTCTACAGTGCCGGCAAGTCGGAAGAGATCATCGGAAGCTGGCTGAAGGCGCGCCCGAGCGAGGCAAAGCAAGCCGTGATCGCGACCAAGGGACGGTTTCCGATGGGGTCAGGTCCGAACGACATCGGCCTTTCGCGCCGCCACCTGAACCAGGCGCTCGACGCCTCTCTTTTGCGCCTCGGCGTCGAACATATCGATCTCTATCAGATGCATGCATGGGACGCACTGACCCCGATCGAGGAGACGCTGCGCTTCCTCGACGACGCAGTCTCTGCCGGAAAGATCGGCTACTACGGCTTCTCCAACTATGTCGGATGGCAGATCGCAAAGGCAACCGAAATCGCCAAGGCACGCGGCTACACTCGTCCGGTAACGCTGCAACCACAGTATAATCTGCTGGTGCGCGACATCGAACTGGAAATCGTCGCGGCATGCCAGGATGCCGGCATGGGTCTACTGCCGTGGTCGCCGCTCGGCGGCGGCTGGCTGACGGGCAAGTACCGGCGCGACCAGATGCCGACCGGTGCTACCCGCCTCGGGGAAAACCCGAGCCGCGGCATGGAATCTTACGCCCAGCGGAATGCGCAGGAGAGGACATGGGCGATCATCGAGACGGTAGAGGCGATCGCCAAGGCCCGTGGTGTCAGCATGGCACAGGTCGCCCTTGCCTGGACTGCGGCGCGACCGGTGGTAACATCCGTCATTCTCGGAGCGCGGACGAGCGAGCAGCTCGCAGACAATCTCGCTGCTGCAAAGCTTCTGCTTTCAGAAGAAGAAATGACGAAGCTTAGCGATGTCAGCCAGCCGCATGTGGCCGACTATCCCTATGGGGCTGGCGGCACAAACCAGCGCCATCGCAAGATCGAAGGCGGGCGGTAGGATTGGTGTGCGGCCGGAATTTTCCGGCCGCCTTGTTCTTCAGAGGCGCACGCCGCTCGCGTCGTCGAAGAGGTGCAGTTGCGATGGATCGACGGTCACGCCGACCGTTTCGCCTGCGCGTGCTGTACCGCGGCCCGTCTCGACGATCGTCAGCTCGGGGGTCGTCGCCGCCGTGACGAAGGTGGATGAGCCGGTGGATTCCACCACCGCGACAGGCACATCGAAGGTGCCCTGCCCGGGTGCGGTTACGCCGATATGCTCGGGACGAATGCCGGCAGTCACCTTGCGGCCCGGCTGGATCTGATGGTCGATCGCGATCTTGTGCTTCACGCTGCCGAGATCGATGGTCAGGCTCCTGCCGTCTTCGCCTGCTACCGCCGGGATGAAGTTCATGGCCGGTGAACCGATGAAACCTGCAACGAACTTGTTGGCGGGCTTGTCGTAGAGATCGAGAGGCTTGCCTTGCTGCTCGATCACGCCCTCGCGCATGACGACCACATGGTCGGCCATTGTCATGGCCTCGATCTGGTCGTGGGTGACATAGACCGAGGTGGCATGCAGACGGTCGTGCAGCGCCCGGATTTCCTTGCGCATGTGAACACGCAGTGCGGCATCGAGGTTGGAGAGGGGCTCATCGAACAGGAATGCTTTCGGATGGCGGATGATGGCGCGGCTCATTGCAACGCGCTGGCGCTGGCCGCCGGAAAGCTCGCGCGGGTAACGCTTCAACAGATGCGACAAGCCAGTTGTAGCAGCGACTTCCTCCGCCGCCTTTTTGGCTTGCGCCTTGGCGACGCCGCGAATGCGCAGGCTGTAGGTCAGGTTCTCCTCGACGGTCATGTGCGGATAGAGCGCGTAGGACTGGAAGACCATGGCGACATCGCGCTTGCGCGGCGGCACGTTGTTCATCAACTCGCCGGCGATCTTCAACTCACCCTCAGAGATACTCTCAAGGCCTGCGAGGGAACGAAGCAGTGTGGACTTGCCACAGCCGGACGGACCGACGAGTGCAACAAAGGTGCCCTTTGCGATCGACAGGTTGATGTTCTTCAGGGCATGGAACGCGCCGTAGTGCTTGTTGACGCCGCTGAGCTCGATCTGATTGGTCATTTAAGGGCTCCAGAGGTGAGGCCGGATACGATGCGGCGCTGCAAGAGAACGAAGATGGCGAGGATCGGCGTCACATACATCGTGGCGTAGGCCATGATGTTGTTCCACTCGTTGGTGTTCGGTCCCATGAAGGAGTTGAGACCGACACTCGCCGGCTGAAGCTCGGCAGCCTGGATCATCGACTTCGAGTAGACGAACTCACCGAATGCCTGCATGAAGATGAGGATGGCGCTGACGAGGATGCCATTGCGGGCAAGCGGCAGCACGATACTGAAGAAAGCACCGACGCGGCTGTTGCCATCGACGAGCGCGGCCTCCTCGAGTTCCATCGGCACCGCCATGAAGGTGGCGCGCACCAGGACGACGAAGAAGGGCATGCTCTTGGCGGCGATCGCGATGATGACGGCAAGGCGCGGATAGTCGAGCATGCCCAGTTGCGAGAAGCCGACGAAGATCGGGGTCACCATCAACGATGCCGGCAGGACCTGTAGCATCAGGATCATGAACAGACCGATATCGACCCAGACGTTGCGGTAGCGCGCCAGAACATAGGCGCAGCCGACGCCAAGAACGGTGATCAGGGTAACGGCGCCGACGGCGATGACCAGCGAGTTCCAGAGATACCGGCCCATGCCGCGGCTTTCCCAGACATAGCCGAAGGTTCCCCATTGCGGGTCGCCCGGCCAGAAGCTCGGGGGCGTTGCGAACATCTCGGACCCGCCCTTGAGGGCCGTGATGTACATCCAGTAGAGCGGGAACAGATAGATCGCCGCCATGAGGATGGCGATCACGAGCATAAGGCGGTTGCGTGTCGTATCGCTCATCCGCGCACCTCATGACGTGTGGAGCGGACATAGACGACCGAGGCGAACATGACGAAGATGATCATGATGACGGAGATGGTCGCGCCCTTGGCGAAATCATACTGGCGGAAGGACAGGTCCCAGGCCCAGTACTGCGTGACGTTGGACGAGTTGTTCGGGCCTCCCGAGGTGATGGCGGCAAAGAGATCGAACTGCTGCAGCGTGAAGATCAGCCCAAGTGCGATGATGGCGCCGATCGTGGAACGCATCATCGGCAGTGTGATCGTCCAGAAGCGTTGCCAGGCATTGGCACCGTCGAGTTCGGCGGCTTCATAGAGGTCACCGGGGATGCCGGACAGGCCGACCGACAGCAGGATCATGTTGAAGGCAGTCCCCAGCCAGACATTGGCGATGATGACCGCATAGAGCGAAAAATGCGGATCGGAGCGCCAGAAGATGTTGCTACTAATGATGCCGCTCTCCTTCAGGATGAAGTTGAGGACGCCGAAATCGCCCGAGAGAATCCAGTTCCAGATCGCTCCGACGACAAGGCCGGGCATGACCCAGGAAACGAGAAACAGGCCGCGCAGCCACGAGGCGCCGGGGAAATTGACCCAGAAGAACAGCGCCAGGCCAAATCCGATCAGAAACTGACCTGCGATCGAGCCGACGACGAAGATCACCGTATTGCCGAGGATCGGCCAGGTTTCCGGCTGGGCAAAGAGATCGGTATAGTTCTTGAAGCCGACGAAGGGGCGCGAGAAGGTTCCGAGGCTGAACATGTCAACCTCCTGGAAGCTCATCACCACATTGTAGATGAGCGGCAGTCCCGCCATCAGGAACAGGAAGGCCAGCGGAAAGGCGACCAGCGTGATATCGAAGCCGCGGCCGTCCCTGACGCTTGAAAGAATCCGTTTCATCGATCCTCCAATACTCCGAACGGGGCTGCCTGAAGCTTGCGCTGCAAGACAGCCCCTGCCGGGAGGAAATGGTAGGGATGGCCCGAAAGCCATCCGGTTATGCAGAGTGGATTAACCGAGCACGGCCTTGATCTTGTCGGCAGCCTGATCGAGCGCGTCCTTCGGGCTCATCTGGCCGGTCAGGGCAGCCTGGATCGCGTCCTGGATCGCCTTGGAGATCTTCGGCCATTGCGGATTCGGGCCGCGAGGCTTGGCGTACTTCAGCTGTTCGATGAAGACCTTCAGCGCCTCATCCTTGAGTTTCTCGCCGGTTTCCGGGATGGTGATGTCGGAACGGGCCGGAAGCTGGCCGTAGTTCTTGAACATCTTGTCGTCCTTCGAGGCAAAGAACTCCAGTGCCTTGAAGGCTTCGGCCGGATGCTTCGTGCTGGAGAAAATAGCCCAGTTGAAGTCGCCCATTGCCGAGGAACGCTCAGCGCCTTCCTTCGGAACCGGAAGCAGGGCAACGCCCCAGTCGAACTTCGCCTCCTTGGTCATTCGGTCGAGTTCCCAAGGACCGGAGATCGCCATCGCGGCATTGCCGGAGTTGAAGGTGCCGGTCGAATCCCACTGGCCGCGCGTCAAGGTGTCCGGAGAAGCAAGCTTCTCGTCCATGATCGTCTTCCAGGTTTCAAGCGCCTTGACCGCGCCCTCGGCATTGATGTTCTGATAACCGCCGCCCGCCATCTGGGCCCAGGGAAGGAACTGGAAGGTGCCTTCCTCGTTTGCCTTGGCCGAGAAGGCGAGACCATAGATGTTCTTTGCGGGGTCGGTCAGCTTGCGGGCATCCTCGACAAGCTCGTCCCAGGTCTGCGGCGGCTTGTTCGGGTCGAGGCCCTTCGCCTTGAACATGTCCTTGTTGTAGTAGAGCGCGATCGTGTTGGTCGCCTTCGGCACGCCGTAGTACTTGCCGTCCCATTCGACCGACTTCAGCGGACCAGGGAAGTAGTTTTCCGGCTTGATGACCGACGATCCCTTGATCATGTCGGTAATGTCGAGGAAGGCCCCGCGCGAAGAGAACATCGCGTGCTCGGGGTTGTCGACGGCGATGATGTCAGGGGCCTGGCCGGTGGCATAGGCGCGCATGGCCTCGGTGACGACATCATCGAACTGGATCAGACGATATTCGATCTTGATGCCATTGTTCTGGGCGTTGAATTCCTTGACGAGGTTCGGCGCCGGCTGGATGTCCTTGTCCAGCGACCAGAGGGTCAAGGTGACGTCTTCGGCCTTGGCGGCCAGGCCGAAGAGAGAAACGCCTGCGAGCGCCAAGGCGCCGATCATTGCAAACTTGCGGATACCCATAGTTCTCCTCCTTTGTGGTTATCCTGTCGGAAGCCGGCGATTCCTCCTCGCCGGCCGCGATGTCATCAAACCGGATCGACGACGAAATCGGCGCCCCGGGCATGCTTGAGATGGTTGAGCGCATAAACCTGACCGGTCATTTCCAGCGCGTCGCGATAAACCGGGTCGTGCCAGCCTTCGATATCGATCGAACCGGACCAGCCGGCAAGCCGCAATTCGGAGATGATGTCCGTCCAGTTGCTGTCGCCGAAGCCCGGCGTACGCATGAAGACGAACTTCTCCTTGCCGAAAATGCCATGTTCCTTGATGACGTCCCAGCGGATCGTCGCGTCCTTGCCGTGCACGTGGAAGATCTTCTTGGCCCACTTGCGGATCTGCGGCAGCGGCTCGATCAGATAGACCATCTGATGGCAGGGCTCCCACTCAAGGCCGATATGATCATCCGGCGTTTCGTTGAAGATCAGTTCCCAGGCATCCGGGTTGTGCGCGATGTTCCAGTCGCCGGTCGCCCAGTTGCCGTCCATGGCGCAGTTTTCGAACGCGATCTTGACGCCCTTGTCGGCGGCGCGCTTTGAAAGCTCGCTCCAGATTTCCTTATAGCGCGGCAGGCTGTCGGTCAGCGGCTTGTTGCGGATTCGACCGGTAAAGCCGGCAACGCAGGTTGCGCCGAAATGGTGAGCATTGTCGATGCAATCCTTCCAGCCCTGCAGCGTCTGCAGGTCGATGTCGGTCGTTTCCAGCGGATTGCCGAACATGCCGAGCGTCGAGATCGTGATGTCACGGTCACCGATGGCGTCGCGTGAGCGTTTGCCGAGTTCGGCCAGATCCTGGCCGTTGGTCGTCTGCCAGAAGAAGGGTTCGAAGCTTTCAAAGCCCATGTCGGCAATCTGGCCGATGCGCTTGTCGGCGCCGCCCTTGGAGGCGCTGACCATGGTGCCGATACGAATGGACTTGGCGGGGTTGCTCACAATCGCTTTCCTTATGCTGAAATTTCGATGCGCTTGCCGGTCTTGGCGCTTTCGATCGCGCCGAAGACCATGGCGAGGCTTCTGATATTGTCGGAGCTTGCGGTTTCGGGCCGCTTGCCTGTCTTGATCGCCTCGACGAAGCTTGCAATGACGCTGGCATGGCCGTGCGTTTCTTCTTCGTGCGCGGGCTCGGGAACGTTTACGGGCGTAAAGCCGTGCAGGAGGCCGGGATCCTTGCCGGCGACAGCTGCATTGAATACCTCGCCGCCATCCCAGGTCAGCATGCCCTTCGAGCCGACGAGACGCCATTCGCTTTCCCAGCTCGTGCGCTCACCTTCAGCGCACCAGGAGCCGCGATAGGTGAAGACGACGTCGTCGGAAAATTCAAAGGTGGCATTGGCGGATGCGCCGTGCTTGTACCAGGATCCGGTCGGATTGCGTTCGACGCAATAGACGGCAAGCGGCTTCTTGTCAGCGACATAGCGTGCTGCGTCGAAGGTATGGATTGCCATGTCGAGCAGAAGCACATTGTCCATCTCCTCGCGAAAACCGCCGAAATGCGGGCCGAGGAAGAAGTCGCAATGGATGGCGGTCAGGTCACCGATCGCCCCGCTCTCGACGAAGCGGCGCATGCGGCGGACACCGGAGATGAAGCGGCGGTTCTGGATGATGGCGTGGATCTTGCCGGTCTCGGCGGCGAGATCGATCAGCGCGGCTCCTTCCGCAAGCGAGGTCGCCATCGGCTTTTCGCTGAGAACATGGCAACCTCCCTTCAGCGCCGTCGAGACGACATTGAAACGGGCTGTCGGTATGACGACGTCGAATACGATGTCGGCCTTGGTCCTGGCGATGACGTCGGCAAGATCGCTGCCGATGACAGCGCCCTCAAGACCGAACTCGGCGGCAAGTRCTTCAGCGGCTGCCGGATTGACATCGACGAGGCCCTTGACCTCGATCGCGGCTGCGAGAGCCGGGGTTTCCTTGATGGCGCGCAACCAGCCTTTGGACATGGCTCCGCACCCGCATAGAACGGCATTCAAAATCACGATTTCCTCCGGTGGATCGTTTCCGGTTTTCCTCCCGAAACGCATCCCGTAAACGTTTACGATACTAAGCGGAAACGTTTCTTGGTGTCAATAGTGGTTCAAACAGTGCGAAATGCTGCGGAAAACACCTGCAAACCAAGGGCTTTAGATTAATACGTGCTGCACCGCAGCACGGAAAATATCTGACTGATTTCCCCGCGGTAAATGGCTTAGGACCTGCGCGTGTCCGGCCCGCCCGTTCCCGATGCGAGCGACAGAGAGCCCGCCTTAAGCACGGCGTTGGATTCGTCCATTGTATAAGTTCGATCTGCGCTGTTGACGGAGCGGTACGCGGGCAGCGTCACTAAGGCGGGAGGGTTGGCTCTCGGAAACAATTCCCCAAGGCTCTGCTCTCGCGCCCACTCAACGACTGTCCTTAAGGTTCTGAATACGTTGCTTGGCGCTATTGTTGGAAATATCACCCTTCTGCAGCATGGCGCACTTCCACGCCTCAATGTCCTTTCCCGTGAGAGTCACTACGTTGGGACTCTTCCGATGCGCAACAAATGCAGTAGCCGCTGCTCTGAACTTGCGCTCTGTCCCGCCCTTCATCGGCACCGCGTCCTTGCCTAAGGCCCGCTTCTCGACTTCCGCATCACCGCCTCGAACGTCAATTCGCCAGCACGTTCAGTAGGTGTGAGGTGGTCTGGAATAGGTGGGGGAGGGACTGGGCCTCGATTGGGCTCCGGCGCGTGGTCTGCTTGCGCTGTCTTTAAGAGTTGCTCACCGGCATGCGTGAAGACCTTGTGCAACCCGTTTGTCAGGCGAACGCGGCTATCGTCATCGGCAGGCCGTCCGCTTTACATGACTAGATTGTCAGCGGTATCTCGGTACCACTGTTGCAAGGCCCCGCGGTCGCCCGCAGAGATGCGCTCTTGCAAGGAGAGCCAAGAGCGCCAGACGCTTTCCTCTCCAGGCTCAGCAGTCCGCCGTTCGACAAGACGACGATAGGCCAGCCCCGCAAGGCCCACGATATCCTTGAAGGCCAGCGGCTGTGGTCCTTCGCGTAGCTCCCTGAACTCTCTATCCTTCTGAACGTCCATTTCCCTGCACAGGCGTAATTGCACAAGACCGGGAAGCGCGCAACGGGCGCGAGCATCCGTTGAGGAGTGCAAATCGTGCCTCCCGTTACAGCAGCCCTTTGACGCGAAAATCAGGAGCAAAGGTTGCAAGTGGCATGATGAGGGTCAACGGCTTTTCTTGTAGCGGTTCGGCTCCAAAAGAAGCGTACCAGTTGGCGGCGCGTTCGCTCTTTGCGTCGATAATGAGCAGGATACCACCGCCTTCACCGGCTAGGCGCAGGCAACGCAAGGCTGCTGCGGCAAGAAGTTGTCCTCCCAATCCCTGCCCCGCCATGGCGCGGTCTGTTGCAAGACGGGCAAGCTTGAAGCCGGGTACGTCATGGCGTGCCAGTCCCCTCGTCATTGATGCGGGTACGGTCTCATGCGCTACAGACGAGGGCGCTATAGTGTAAAAACCAAGGATGCGATTTGGTATTGCATTGTCGACAGCACAGAAGGTCTTGGCTGCATTCTGCTCATGGCTCTGTCGGGCAAAGCGTTGCAGAAACTCGTTCATCTGCGTATCGCCACAATCAAAGGAAACCCGATCATGAGATTTTTTGATCGGTTCCTCATGCCATTGCGGAATGCTCATAGAGTATCCGGCAACGCTGCGACAGCAGCACGCAACTTAGCATTCGGCTTGGGTGGGTTTTCCAGTAGATTGAGGATGCGCAGGTAGTCCCGTTCCGATACCTTGACGACTTCGGCTTTGGCAATCACCGCCTCTGCTTCTCGTAGTGCGGATTGTGTCACGAAATTGGTTAGGTCGGTATTGCTCAATGTGGCTGCCCGCAGCAACTTGGCCTTCGCTGTCGCTGCAATACGCAGGCTCATGCGCTCGTTATCTTCGATTGCTGCTCTTGGCATAGAAGCCTCCATTCATACTACTTCAAGAGTATGCGAATTGATGCTTCATGTCAAGCTGTACGCCTTCAATGTGTACGCCGTGAGATTCGCACTCGTGAAACTAGAAATTTCCACGCAGGGTACGCTCGATAAGAACCATTTTACAAATGCATATCGCGACCCGGTTTCGCATCGTGTGTCGCCAGACTAGTGCGAAGCTATGCCCCAAGCAGCATTCATCTTTGGTAACCCAAAATCGGTACACTCTACATGCAGGTGTTTGATGCCCACGGACACGTAACTCGATCTTGATCGAACTTTTGCCACAGCGAATTGAGATTGAATTGACGCTCAATGTGTTGAACGCGACAACGGAATGCAAGCCAGTGAAAGAGCTTCAGTTCCATTCCAAAAACTGGCGTGGCGAAACTTCTGTAAGAACCGCCCTGCCGCTCAAAGATGCAGAAAACGGCGAACGGGACTTTGCCCTTGTTGACATGCAATTTTTTGGAGAGTTCGAATTAGAAGAATGCTGACAACGCAATGATCATCGTTCCAATCTTCTTGGCGTGATCAGCCGTAGCGCCTCTTCGCCTATCTGGATCATGAGGCGAGAGGGGCCAGCGCAGGTAATAGAAACCATTACGCGACTTCAGCAAATAGGCCGGAATGAGCAAACCAATGTGTCTCCCTCGAACGGCTCACTGACCAAATCCAAGGTGCAAGGCCTTGATTTCAAAGGGAATGGTGGGCGATGAGAGACTCGAACTCCCGACATCCTCGGTGTAAACGAGGCGCTCTACCAACTGAGCTAATCGCCCTCGCGAAATCGGTCCCGTTTGGTCCGCCGCGTCGGTGGCCGTGATTTATGCGGATCGCGGGGAAACCGCAAGAGCGTTTGTGAAGATTTTTTTATTTTTTCGGAAGGGCTTTGCAGGGCTCGAACCACTAGGGGCCGACCAGGCCGATGCGCGGTGGTAAAAACCGCCTGCACTGGAAAGCGATGAGCAGGCCTTCCGACCACGCTGGAGACTATGCCTCCAGCGAAAAGGCGTCGCTCTCGCCCGGGACGAGCTCAAGGGGCCAGATCGTGTTGCGGGCACCCCTGGGATAATGCTCGGCGTAAGCCGGCATCGTCGCGAGCAAGGTCTCGGCGAGTTCGACGCCGAGATCGCGCAGTGACATGCGGAAGCAGGTTAGCGATGGCTGCAGAAATTTTCCGCGAGGTTCCTCACGAAAGCCAATAACGGCCAGATCTCGACCAGGAATGATGCCAGCCTCGGTCATGCGCCGGTAGAGACCAATCGCCATCAACTCGTAGATCAGAATGATGGCCGTCGGCTTGCCGTCGAGCCGTAGCATCTCATGACCGGCCTGATAGCCGCCCTGCTCGCTCGATTTGACGCGGATCACCAGCGACGGATCATAGGCTATGCCGTGGCGCTCCAGTGATTGGCGATAGGCATCGACGAAAATATAGCCGAGGTTGATGTCGTTGGATGGAGCCGCGATCGCGATACGGCGATGTCCCTTCGACACGAGACGATCGACAGCGCAGGCTGCAACACCCTCGAAGTCCAGATCGATCCAGGGGTGGCTTCCGCCGGAGGTGCTGCGGCCAAGCGCGACGAAGGGGATCTTGGCCTTCACCAGAAGATCGATGCGCTTGTCGACCCGCTGCGTCGCCGAGATGATCATCGCATCGACGATGCGTCGCGCGACCATGCGCTTGAGGTATTCATGCGGATCCTCGTCGTTTGGGCACGGCAACATCAACAGATCAAGTTTGTGACGGGACAGCACACTCTGCAGGCCACCAGTAACGCCGAGGAAGAAGTTGTCGCTGTTTTCGACCGTTTCCTTGCTGGACTCGATCATCAGGCCGATGACATTGGTCGTACCCTGGCGGAGGCTCCGGCCGGACTGGTTTGCCACATAACCCAGTTCCTCGGCCGCAGCGAGCACGCGCTTGCGGGTTTCCTCGTTGACGTCAGGCCTGTCGTTCAGCGCACGCGAAACCGTCCCGATCGAAATGTCGAGATGCTTGGCGAGTTGGCGAATTCCCTTCATTTGCGGCAATCTTCCTCCCGGATTGAACGCGGCAGGTCCCTATCTGCCACACAAAAACGTTTCCGGAAAGCGCGATTGCAACCGCAGCCGTAGCGTCAATTCTTGCTCAGGCAGCGGTCGACAGAGTTACTATCGCTGCCAAAGCGCCGGTGGCGGCTCCGACGGATTTCGCCAAGGCGTCGGGCATTCGCGCATGTCGTGACGGTGAAAACACTTGTAGCAATTCCGAAAGGCCGGCGCCGACAGTGCAACTGATCGCAATCAGCATCGGAGACTGCGAATAGCCAAGCACAAAGAAGAAGGCCATCGCCGCGAAAGCGAGGCTCCTGTCAAGATTGACGTGAGTGATCGTCCGCGGACGCAGCCTTATGGGAGCGATCGTCACTAACAGGATGAACACAAGCAGTACCCATGCGATTGCTTGGGCAACGACGACGAAGGTCAGGCCGCTGGCAATTTGGTCGGACACGTCGGACATCCTGTCGTCGCCGGTTTGCAAGAAAGTGCAAATTACAGCTATGCGAAGAAAACGAAAGCCTCAAGAATACCGTGCATCTGCAAAACCTTCGGCATCTATTGAAGAGCACCGTCCTTTCGTGAAAGGCAGTCATCACACCCATCGCCAGCAAATATTCAGCGAGTTGTCATTCAGATGACTGTACGCTCGTTCTCGGGCCAGTAGACGTCCGTCATCTGTAGAGGAATTGCGCAGAATCGGAGAGTGCAGGAAAGCCGTGGGCGAAACGGACGCATCGCGTACGCACCTTGCAAACACTTGCAAAGGCTGACGAGCTAGTAGGCGTTGTGGCGGCCAATCACAGTGCCCATCGTCATGAAGACTATTTTCACGTCGAGCCACAGTGACCAGTTATTGATGTACCAGATGTCGTGGCGAACGCGGTCAGCCATGCGATCCACGGTCGGAGTTTCGCCTCGGCACCCGTTGATCTGGGCCCAGCCTGTCAGGCCCGGCTTGACGTGACGGCGGGACGCGTATTGGGCAATAAGCGCTCCGTAAAGGTCATCGTGCGCCAACGCATGCGGACGCGGGCCAACCACCGACATGTCACCTTGAAGGACGTTCCAGAATTGAGGGAGTTCATCCAGGCTCGTTGACCGAATGAAGCCGCCAACGCGGGTCACGCGAGGATCATTGCGTGTCGCCTGACGAACGTCGGCGGCATTTTCCATGACAGACATGCTACGAAACTTGAGGATACGAAAAGTCCGGCCGTTATATCCTTTTCGGGACTGCGCAAAGAAAATCGGTCCCGGACTGTCGAGCTTGATGGCGACGGCAACCGCAGCGCAGATCGGGAACATGACCACCAGCGCGCCTATCGAGAAGGCGATGTCGAACGCTCTCTTCAACCCGCGTTCGTAAAGCTCGAGCGGTGGGCGGTGGGTCTGAAATACGCGCCGTTCTCCGACCGTCTGCGCGAAGCCCTCGACGACATCACCGACCACTCCGCCGAACATGACGTTTACCGGCACACAGAACTGGCGCAGGGTGTTCAGACACTCCTCGAGCGCCCGCAAATTGCCGTAGTCACTCCAGGCAACCAAGACCTCATCGACATCGCCTATGCCGCTCTTCACATAAGCGTCGCTCGTGGAAGCCAGCGAATGATCACCTTCGGAAATTCGCATCGTGTGCTCTACGGAGAGACCGCTGAGTGCTGCACGTTGAACGACCGGTTCCGTCGACATCCCGCCTGGGCATACAAGCAGGACCCGACGGGTGGGGAACACCGCGCGCGCCATCGCCCTATTAAGGTAGCGATACCAGAACAACCGCAACGCCGTCAGTCCGCTTAAAGAGAGGGCCGCACTTGTGGCGATTGCGCCCAGCGATATCGCCATGTCGATCTTGAGGAACAGGATGACTGCGAAAAGGAAGAACAGGGCGGCGGGGAGAAACGCGACGATCAGCAACAATTGGCGACGGAAGGAGAACATTTCGCTTGGTCGATAAGCGTGGACGCTGAACATCGCCAGTACGAAAATCGTTGCCACAAGCAAACCGATCCCGATGTAGCGTGACGGGTCAGCCAGGGTGCCGTAGGTCATCTGCTCATAGAACAAATGCCCTGCGGCGCTCGCCGCAAGGAGGACGACAAAATCGAACGCCGCTGCGATGCAGGTAATCGCGATGCTGTGGAAGCCGAACCATTTCCGGTCGCTCTTGACGGAAAGATGCGGGCCCCAGTTCTGTTCGACTGGAATGGTCATGAAGCACACCCTCAACCCTGCCGTATAGTTAGCATGGGTTAAACGTGTCCAACAATTATCCTCAGATACGCCTTATTGCGTAACGTTGAGACAATGCCTGAATATATATCGAAGCACGGAAAGTATAGTTTCGTAATACGCAGCACAGATTGTATTTTTCGAATGGGTTTCTATTAATTTGTATTTGCGCCAGTCGGCTAATCCAGATCTGTTGTTTTCAATCGGCTCACTTTCGCCTGTGGTTATGAGAGATCGGCTTTAGGTGCGCCTAATTCGTCGCCGACCTGCGCCATGTTTGCCGAGCGGAAGCCAAGTCGTTGGTGCCGGGATCGTCGTCGARCCTGAAAATACTTAGTTTGCTGGGCAACCCGCCGGCCTTGCCTATCGCGGTACGTCAAGCTTGTTGACGGCGAACTGATAGTTGCTGCCGGTGCCCGCGCGGGTGACCACCAGCTTGCGTGTCCTTGTTGTGATACGCGCAAAATTCCCGTCCGTCGTAATTGACCGTGCGATCGAAATCTTGAAGGAGTCTTCGCCCGGGAATTTTTCCGGGCATGCCTTGCCACCGATGCCATACATGCGCGTGCCGCCTTTTTCGTAACGTTGCAGAATGGGCCGGCCGCCCGGGTCGGCAAGAACCTTGCAGCCTGGAGCATTTGGTACCGGAACCATCCGATACCAGGGGCTGTCACCGAAAGCGCTGAGCACGGATAATGACAGCAGGGCGGAGGCGACAAGAGATAGTCTCAGCATGGCCCGGCTCCTTCGTTGCCAACCCTGCAAAGGTATATTAGCAAACGCTGATCGACAAGATTCATCCGGGTTTCGGAAGAGACCCTGGGGCCTTGCAGGTGTCCCTACCCCTTCACGGCGCCAGCGGTCATTGAGCCGGAAATCTGCCTGTACATGACGAGACCGAGCACCGCAGGCGGCAGCGCGCCGAGCATCATGACGGCCGATGCGGTTCCCCACTGCACCCCGCCTCCGCTGGCGGCAAAAAAGAAGGAGGCGCCGACGGTCATCGGAACGGCCTGGCTGGTCGTCAGCATGAGGCCAAACAGGAACTCGTTCCAGGCGGTGATGAAGCCGAAGATGAAGGTGGTCACCAATGCCGGCCTGACGACGGGCCGGATGATCATCAGCATCACTTGCCAGGAGCTGGCACCATCCACCTTCGCTGCTTCGTCAAGTTCCAGGGGCACGTCGGAAATGGCATTGACCATGATGACGAGCGCAAGTGGCGTATTGACAATCGTCAAGATCAGGCCCAGCCCAAGCCGAGTATCCAGGAGGCCAAGCCATTGATACATCATATAAAGCGGGATCGCGAAAATGATCAGTGGCACGGCCCGCAGGTTTATGATGACAGGCAACAGGGTGCGCTTGCCCGCCTCGCTTCGAGCAATGGCATAGGCCGCCGGGAAGGCCAGAAGGATCGCAAGGCTCGTTCCGATGAGCGAGGCAATCGTACTGTTGAAGAGATACGAGTAAATGTTGAACCGATCCGTGTGTGTCAGAACCTGAAGGTAGTTCTCAAGTGTCGGCTGGCTTATCCAGAGACCGGGATTGATTGATAGTTCACTCGCGCTCTTCAACGAGGTGACGAGTGTAACGATGACCGGAAAGTTCATTGCGAGCGTAGCAATTGCAAAGACGAGCCAACGAGCAGTGTTCAGCATCGCTATCTCCTCCTGCGACCGGCAAGCCAGTTGAGACCATAGAGCACCGCAAGCGAGGCGACGAACAGCATGACGGATGCCGCAACCGCCTTGCCGATGGCGCCCTCCTTGAAAAACGCCTGGTAGATGTAGATCGAAAGCGATGTCGTTGATCCCCCGGCGCCACTGCCGGTCAGCGCATAAACGTTGTCGAATACGCGAAAGCCATCGATGAAGCGGATGAAGAAGGCGATGACGAGTGTGGGAAGCATCAGCGGCAGTTCGATCCACCACAGGATCTTGAACCAGGGGGCGCCGTCGAGCTCGGCCGCTTCCCGCACATCGAGCGGTATCGCAACGTAGGCCATATAAAAGAGCAGAAAGGCAAACGGCGTCCACTGCAGCGTTTCGACGACGATCAGCGTGCGAAAGGCATTATTGATGTCGAGGAAGGCCGGGCTGTCACCGAACCACAGGAAAAGATAATAGGGCACCGGCCCGGCAAACTCATGCAGCACAAGCCGATACATCAGGCCGATCATGGCGGGAGCGACCATCAATGGCAGCATCAACGGCGCCATCAGAAACGATCGCTTCGCAAGCAGTGGCGCAAGGAAGATCGCRAGGAACAGGCCGATCAGGCATTCGGCAAGCGCGGTCAGGATGCCAAAGCGCATCGAGAAAGATACAGACTGCCAGAACTCTCGGTCTACCAGCACTGATGCGTAGTTGCTAAGCCCGCTGAGGCTTGGACTGCGCAGGTTCTCGAAGCTGACAGTAGAGACCGAGTAGATGAGGTTGACGAGCGCGGGAAAGCCCAGAAAGAGAAGCAGGAATGCCACAAGCGGTGCGAGATAAGCTCTGCCTTCGGCACGTTTTACAATAGCCATTATGGTCCGCCGGGTGTGCCGGCGCCAGGTGAAACCTGACGCCGGGCTCGTCCTACTTCTTCAGGAGATCCTGCATGCCCGTCTTCAAATGGGCAAGCGCGTCGTCGAGGCCCTGTTGGCCCGCCCAGTAGCCCGTGAATTCCTTTGCCTGAAGTTCATAGACCGACAAGGCATTGGCGGAGGTGGCGCCGTTCATCACATAGCCATACTTGCTCGCGAATTCGCCGAGTTTGACGAGATCAGGACGCTCGCTGGCGACCTTGGCGACGACTTCGGGCGAAAGGGCCGGAGAACCACCGCTTTTGGCATAGAGAAGTGCGGCATCCTCGCTTGCCAGCCATTTCAGGAACTTGGTCGCACCTTCCTTGTTCTTGGCATTCTTGTTAAGGCCAAGCCCGAGGCCGTGGATGTGATCGGCGCGGCCGTCGGGGCCAGCGGGCGGCGCGACGATGCCGGTCACTCCGGCAACGGCCGGCGACTTTTCAGCGTTGGTCAGATCGGCCGCTGCTGCATTCCATTGCAGCGCAGTTGCAGCCTGGCCGGAGCCATAGGCGGCATTGGTCTCGGCGTACTCGTAGCTCAGCGAATCCTTCGGGGAAGCGCCTGCATCATAGAGCTTCTTGTAGAGCTCGAGGCCGGTTTTGTACGCATCGGAATCGACCGTGATCTTGCCGTCCTTGTCCATCCAGTTGCCGCCATAGGAGCGTGGCAGGGATTGGAAGACCATCATGTTGAAAAGCAGGTTCTTCATCTGCAGGACAGTGCCGTAGCGCACGGGACTTGCCGAATTCGCCTGCTTGCTGAAATAGAGCGCAGTTGCTGCCCAATCGTCCCAGGTCCAGCTGTCGGGGTCCTTCGGCTGGAGTTCCTTGCCGAGGAATTTCTGAGCGGTTTCCCCGTAGGCCTTCTTCGCCGCCTCGTCCTTCATCAGGGCGTCGATGAGATCCTTGCGATAGTACATGAAGTGCAGGGAAAGGTCTGTCGGCACGCCATACTGCTTGCCATCGAACTGCATCGTCTTGAGGACGGATTCACCAAACACCTTTGCTGCGTCCGAGCCCAGTTCGACAGGCTCCATGTAAGGCGCGTAACGGCCGATCGAATAAGTGGCAACCAGATTGACGTCGAAGGCATCGGAGCCAGCGGCCATGTCGGCCTGCAGCTTGTCGAAGAAGCCATCGCGATTGAAGAACAGCAACTGCACCTTGTCGGCGTCGCTGATGCCGGCCTTAGCATTATAGGCTTCGACCGTAGCTCTGAGCGCGGTTTCCTCCGAGCCGCCGGGCCAGCCGAGCACCGTTACAGTCGCGTTTGCCATGCCCGGCAGTGCGACGCTCGCAAGGAGCGCAGCCAGTGCCGGAAGAGACCTGGTTATGGATTTCATCGTCGTTCCCTTTCTTTTGTCAGGTTTCATGCCATTCGCTCGCCGCTACCTGCCCTCACCAGCAAGATCTGCAGCGCCAATGATACCGGCGCGGCGGCCGAGCTTTGCAGCCACCAGACGCGGAGTGAACCGAGGCGACATGCCGGACAGATGGCTGCGCATCAGATCGAGATAGCCTTCAGCCAGGCCGATGCCGCCGCCGATCACGATCACATCGGGATCGAACATCAGCTGGATATCCCGGCAGAGCGTCGCGGCGCGATTGGCCGAAAGGGACATGATATCGGCTGCCCACGTTTCACCGTTGCGCGCGCGCTCAAAAACCTCGACGGCGTCGATCGGGTGGCCGGTCTTCAGGGCCTCGCTCGCAATCCATCTGCCGGACGTCTGATCCTCGAAGGGAGCCTGCCCCTGCGATGGTGACCGGATCAGGCCAAAGTGGCCGGCAAGCCCCGTCAGCGGCTTGCCGTTGATGACAACCCCTCCTCCGATACCGGTCGAGATTGTCAGAAAGACCAGATCATCACCTGACCCCGCCCCGAATCTGTACTCCCCCCACGCTGCAGCCTGCGCATCATTGACGGCAAAAGTCGGCTTGCCAAACAGTGCAGCGACGCGATCGACCAGAGGGTAGCGATCAGGAATTGAAAGCGTTGCCGGATTGAGCGCCGACCAGTGGCCGCCTTCGATGAAGCCGGTCACTGCAATCCCGATCCGTTCGTATCGGTTCCGCCAATTTGCGGTGCTCTCGGCCACCTTTGAGAGCCAGGCGTCCGGTCCAGCGTCGCGCGCGGTCGGAACGACGATCTCTTCCAGAACTGTACTGCCGCTGACGAGTGCTGCCATCGTCTTGGTGCCGCCAATGTCGATGGAGAGGACGGTTTCGCCGTTTGCGCTATTATAGACCTCGTCGATCGCCTCATTGAACCATGAGGTCACATGCTCGGTGCGGGTAATGGCAGAACCAACGACGACCGCAAACGCCCCCGCTTGCGCGGCCGCCAGAGCCTGCTCCGGCGAACGGATGCGACCTTCGGCGATGACATAGGGCGTGAGCTGTCGCATCGCCGCGATGAGCTCAATGTCCGGGTCCACGGGTTCCGGTCCGCCAACATAGCCTGAGAGTGTAGTGCCAACGAAATCGACGCCTGCGGCAAGGGCCTGCTTGGCGTCGTCGAGAGAGGAGCAGTCCGCCATCGTCAGCTTGCCCCTCGCCTTGATGATGCGGACCAGTTCCTCCACCGAAGCCGGGCGAGGCCGATCCGTCGCGTCAAAGGCGATGACGTCGGCACCAGCATCGGCAAGCGCCTCGGCGTCGGAGACGAAAGGTGTAATGCGGACCGGACTGTCTGGAAGGTCTCTCTTGACGATGCCGACAATCGGAGCGGAAACGACGGGACGAACAGCTTTCACATACGCAACCGACTCGATCCTCAATGCCTTGGCACCGGCGTTCAGTGCCGCTTTCGCAAAGCCAGCGACGAAATCGGCACGATCCATCGGCCCGCCGGGAACCGGCTGGCAGGATACGATAAGGCTATTCCTGATGTCTTCCCGTTGCACTCGTGACACTCCATTTCGGTATCACGATAAAAGGAAAATACCAGATTACAACCAGTTTGTATCTGGTCTTATCGCTGAAGCTCGAAGACGAAGTCGTAGACGTCACCTTTGTAGCGTGTCTCGCAGTATTCCACGATCTGCTCGTCAGGCAGGAAGCACCGTCTTTCGGTCATCAAGAGTGGTGCACCCACCTCGCAATGAAGATGGCGCGCATCTTCGCTGGTTGCTGCTCTCGAACGCATGCGCTGGATTGCCCGTTGCGGCATGAAGCCACGCGTCTCAAGCGCTTCGTATAGTGAATCCCGGACCAGATCGGGCGAGGGAAGAAAGCGCGTCGGCACGGTTGACGTTTCGACCGCTATAGGTGTGCCATCCGCTGTGCGGACGCGTTTCATGCGGATTACATTTGCATTGGCTGACAGCCCGAGCGCCATCATCTCCGTTGGCGAAGGTCGGCTTATGTGCTTGGAAATCCAGACACATCCCGCCACCATGCCGCGAGCGCGAATGTCTTCCGAAAAACTCGTCAAGGTTGACATCGACTTCTCGACGCGCGATCCGACCTCCGTCTTGAAGCCGTGGCGGCGATTGAGAAGACCCTCCTCCTCGAGCAGTGCCAGGGCTTTGCGAACCGTCACACGTGAGAGTGACAGGCTCTCGGCAAGTACCCGCTCGCCAGGCAGAACGGCGCCGGCCTTCACGGCATTGGAGCGAATGGCAGCTTCAAGGGCCGATTTGAGCCGCTTGTAAAGCGGCACATCGGGGGCCGTCAGGCTCAGTTCCTTGCTGACGAGTTCGATCAAGCTCATATCCGGCATGCCTGTCCCTGTAACAGATCGATTGCCAAAAAGATTCTTGGAAATCGCCATCTGGAGCTATACTGGTATTATGCCGGTCATGCAATTGCTCTCGAATGCATGATGGCGCTGCACCTCTTAAGGTTCTCCGGAAGCCCCGCCTGAGGCAGAAGGGTGATTGCGACCGGTGCCCGTTGCTGCGGCGGATCGCCCGGCTATTGACCGTCCTGACGCAGTGGCTCGAAAATAGCTTGTCTCTGCCAGTCCAGATACGCGAATGGCGAACGAGGCAGGTGCGCAGAAGCCTACAATGACAGCGCGGCTATGATCTATGCCGTCAGGCGGCGGGCAGAGAGCACCTGTCGGCGCTCCCACCATACAAGCATGAGGCTGGAGGCGACGATGAGGACTGCGCCTGCCACGACATTGACGGTCGGGACTTCCGACCAGATCAGATAACCGTAGAGAAAAGCCCAGACGAGGCCGCTATATTCCATCGGCGCAAGCGTTGATGCCGGGGCATGGCGGAAGCCCTCATAGAGCAGATACTGGCCGGCTGCAGCGACAATGCCGAGACCGATCATCAATGTCCAACCGAACAGATCCGGCGTCTTCCAAAGCCATGGCAGCATCGCGCCGCAGGCGACAACGAACAGGAAACTGGTTGCCATCATCTGGTTCAGCGTGCTTTCAGTGCGGCTGACGAGACGAACGAGGACGGTGCTCCACGCCCAGCAGAAGCCTGCGAAGATGACCAACCCCGCCGGCAGGAGACTTGGCGCTTCTGCCGGATTGGCGGCAAGCAGCACGCCGGCGAACCCGCCGATGCAGGCGAGCCAGCGCATTGGCCCGACATTTTCCTTGAGAATGAAGATCGACAGCACCACGACCATGATGGGTGCTGAGAAATACATCGTCGTGATCTCGGCGAGACCGAGATGGCGTGCGGCTGAATAGTAGGCCATCCATGCCGAAAGCATGAGCCCCGCCCGCAACAGCAGCGATTTCCGATGTGGGCTCTTGAGTATTGACGGATGGCGCAGCCGGCGGACCATGATGCCGGCGACAACAACAATCATGATGCTGCGCATGAAGAGGATCTGCGGAACAGCGTAGTCCRCCACGAGCCACTTCACGACTGCGTCCTGGATGGCAAAAAGAGAATAACCCGAACATGCGAGCGCAATTCCGACGAGCGGGCTCGGGGCGTGGTCAGGGGATCGTTGGAGCATTGGCCTGCGGCGGGAGTTACGTCTTGTGCGTGACGCCTATCAAGAAGCTCGCCTCGTGACAATCGCAAGAAATCATAATGCAAAGCTGCGTCGGTCTATGCCGTCGTGGCCCTTCCTCGATTCACTGACGCACTGCCTGATGTGGGAAGAACCTCGCATCGGGCCTTGCCTCGCGGGCGCAACTGCGGTGTATCATGCGCCGTCTGACGCAAGGCAGAAGGGTGCGTGTGATGAATGAAGGCAAGTCGGCGCTTTACTTGGCGGCGTCGTGGGCATTATGGCCCGCACTTTTTGCGGCTGGATTGATCGGGGCGGGTTGGGCTTTTCACACAGAGGCACTGCTGTTGTGGTTCAACGTCGTCTATCTGACGATCGTGGCCGCGATCGCAGGGTTCGAGCGGCTGATGCCTTATGAACAGGAATGGCTGAAGCATGATGGCGAAACATTCAACGACATCGCACATACGCTCCTGACAAAGGGGGGCGTGCAGCTTGCCGCGGCGATCGGCGCGTCCGCCCCGATGGCGATTGCCACCGTGGTACAGCCGGCGGTCACATCGCCAACATCAATTTGGCCGGATCACTGGCCTGTCGCCTTTCAGGTCGTGCTGGGCTTGATCATCGCTGAGTTCGGTCTCTACGTTGCGCACCGCGCCGCGCACGAGTTTCTTTCGCTGTGGCGGTTTCATGCCCTGCATCACAGCGTCGAGCGCCTGTGGGTCGTCAATACCGGCCGCTTTCACGTTGTCGATTCGCTCTTCAAGATCGCGCTTAGCCAGATCCCACTCTATCTCTTGGGCGCGCCCTTGCCGGTCTTTCTCTGGACCAGTGCCGTAACAGCCTTCATCGGCCTTCTCACCCACTGCAACATCGATGTCAGGACAGGTCCGCTCGACCGGATTTTCAGCACACCCCGATTGCATCGATGGCATCACTCCAGGGTGTTGGCTGAGGGCAACACCAACTACGGCGAAAACCTTGTACTGTGGGATCAGATATTCGGCACTTATTTCAATCCCGCGCGCAGGCCGCCTGCAGAGATCGGAATCAGTGGAAGGGTCGCCGAGGGTTTCCTGGCTCAGCTTGTGCAGCCGTTTTCGGCAAAGGGATTCAGGCAGATTCTGGGGCGTCGTGTAGAGCCACAGATGAGCGCCACGCCTGAAAAGGAACGGGCTGAAGCCTGATATCCACCGGCAAGTGCCGGCATTTCCGGCTTTTGCTATGAATGAGGTGGGACAAGGTATTTGCAGGGGCGCTCAGCCATTTGCTGAGCGCCATCTGTCGAGACGTAGAGCCTATGTACTGGGAGATACGAGAGGCAAGAATTGCTCGGTCGAGGTCGCCCAGCCTCTATCGCTACTGAAACATATCATTCAGCTTATAAGCAACTTCCGTTCGGTTCGTTGCCTTCAGCTTCTTCATGATGTTGCGGATGTGAACCTTCACAGTGCTTTCGCGCAGATTGAGTTCATAGGCGATGATCTTGTTCGCCTTTCCCTTGCGAAGTGCTTGTACGACCTCGGCTTGCCTCAGCGTAAATATGCGCGTGAGCTCGTTCGGCCGCTGCGGCTTCTGGCTCATGTCGATCGAGGCAGTTTCTGCTGCAGACGGAGAAAAGCTGTTGCCCGCGAGGATGAAGGTGCCGCCTGCAACCGCAAGAGCAATTGCCTCAACGCACACTTCAATTCCGACGGACGTCGGTATGAAACCGCGCGCGCCGCATTGGAGCATCTTCAAGGTTTGGTTGAGGTCATCGCCATCGGCCAGGATAACGACCGGAGCCGGCGCAAGCTCTGAGGTGATAGCCGCGATTTCTTCGGACAGGGCGGCATCATCGGCCTTCCGGCCGGCAATGTTGAGAAGGACCGCGCCGACGGGTCGGTTCGTATTCTTCTTGCGCTGCCACTCTGCGATGGAGCCGACGGCAATAGCAGCCATGCTAAGGCCGTTCGCTTTCAAGGTCGTCGCAAGGCATTCGCGTTCGAGCGTTCTGGCGTCGATAATCAGCAGGCACAGGTCATCGCCGTGCTCCCTTTCAGTATGCTCGAATTCGGTGCTTGCCTTGGAGAGTGTCGGTACAGGCCGGAGCCTGTTCAATGCGATTTTGCCATTTTCGAATTCCGAAGGTACGTAATTCATACTAGCCCTCATACCCTTTAGTGCTGGGGGACGGTACGCATCAAGTATACGCAATACTTTGCGACGGTCCCCTGAACGCTGTGATGATCCCCTTTAGTATGCATAAAGTAGAGATCCAACTTGCGCCCAACAACTATTTTGTGGATGTCGAATTTCTACTTTATCAAGAAGCTACATACATACATGCTAATAAGCAATACAAAAATATTTCCAAAGGTTAACGCACGAAAGGCGCACATACAAATTTATACCTGTCTTTGTTAAATCTTGAAATTCAGTTTCACCAAAGGAAAAACGCAGTATTAAAAGCCCATCTCCTCTGAATGGCGTTAGAATAAAAATCCTGAATTATGTTACAGGCTGGATCGTTATTAACCAAAAATACGCCCGAAAATCGCATTTTATACATTTCTAACGCCGTTGGTTGTGCCTAAGTAACTGTTTAGTTTTCCTGCAATCGACGAATATACAGAGGTTGCTCTACTATTCTTATATGGCGTTCGTTGCGCGCTCCCGACCGATATTATTCCTGAGCTGCCGTGATTGCCTCGCCATGAGGGGTATCTCTCATGGCTGGCCTATTTTCTGTCACGAATGAAAGGGCCTCGCTGCTCGGCGTGGATGGATCAGGAAGCCGATTGGGGTAGAGAGGTGCCTAACACCTGCCGTGAATACCAAGGTTTAGGAGGAGACCAGGAAATGCCGCCAGTTCGTTTTGCCCTCAACCACATGGCAGCCCCATCGCTGCCGATCGAAGATTTCTTTGCGTTGGCGACGTCGCTTGGCATTGATGCGGTTGAGATCCGCAACGATCTTGCGGGCAATGCGATCATCGATGGGACGTTGCCGGAGACTGTTTCCCAGGCCGCCGAGCACCACGGTCTGACCATCCTCTCGATCAATGCGCTGCAGCGCTTCAACGAGTGGAACGCCACCCGTGCGGGCGAAGCCCGAGAACTGATCGACTATGCCAAGGCTTGCGGCGCGCGTGCACTTGTCCTTGTCCCGAAAAACGATGGCACCGGTCGTGCCGATGGCGAGCGGCAGGAAAATCTCCGCCAGTCGCTGGCTGCATTGAAGCCGATGCTCCATACCGCCGGGATCATAGGACTTGTCGAACCACTCGGCTTCGAGATCTGTTCGCTCCGGTCAAAGGCGGAGGCTGTTGAGGCAATCGACGCGGTGGCTGGACGGTCCACGTTCAAGTTGGTTCATGACACCTTCCATCATCACCTCGCCGGCGAAGAACAACTCTTCGCTGACTTGACCGGGCTGGTTCATATTTCCGGTGTCAGCGATCCTGCCGTCTCGATCGCGGAGATGCGCGATCCCCACCGTGTTCTGGTGTCGGCGGATGATCGTCTGGACAATGCCGGGCAAATGCGTGCCCTCATAAAGGCGGGCTACGCCGGACCGTTTTCCTTCGAACCGTTCGCGGCTACGGTCCATGACCTCAAAGATCCGGCAAAGGCGCTGCGGGCGAGCATGGACTACCTTTCCGCCGAGGTCTGAGGCGCGCAGTCCCCTCCCCTACTCCCGGCCGCGAAAGCGCCGCTGGTAGGACGCATCATAGAGCGAGCTCTCGCGAAAGCCGCTGGCAGCAAGCGTCTGGCCGACGAAGATGATCGCCGTTCGCTCGATGGGCGCGGCGGCCAGCTTTTCCTCGATGTCACCAAGCGTCCCCCGGACGATCCTCTCATCTGGCCAGGACGCCTTGGCGACGATCGCAACCGGGCAGTCAGCGCCGTAGAGCGGTGTCAGTTCGGCAACAACCTGCTCCAATGCATGAATGGCCAGGTGGATGGCCAGCGTCGAGCCCGTCGCTCCGAATTTCGCCAGAGTTTCCTCGTTGGGCATCGGCGATGCGCGGCCGGAGACACGCGTAAGCACGAGGCTCTGCGCTACTGCTGGAATGGTCAGTTCCCTGCCAAGGCTTGCCGCTGCCGCCGCAAAGGCAGGCACGCCAGGCGTCATCGTATAGCCGATGCTGTGCTTTTCCAGCCGGCGGATCTGTTCGGCAACGGCGCTCCAGACGGAAAGATCGCCCGAATGCAATCGCGCAACATCCTCCCCGGCTGCGGCGGCCCGCAGGTATTCGGCCTCGATTTCATCAAGCGACATCGGTGCCGTATCGATGATGCGTGCGCCGGGCGGGCAATATTGCAATAATTCCGGGGAGACGATCGAACCCGCGTAGAGACAAACTGGGCATTTGGCGATGAGGTCACGGCCGCGCACCGTAATCAGGTCCGCTGCCCCCGGCCCCGCGCCGATGAAATGCACTGTCGTCATCTGCTTTCTCTCACTTCTTTATATAGCGCCATTGCGTGACGGGCATCGCCGGACGCCAACCGGTCATACCGCCAAGGGGCGCCGCGCGCGCTATTTCGATACGTGTCAATGTGCCGCCATGCTGCCGCTGCAACGAAAACAGCAGGGATTCCATTTCAAGGGTCACGGCATTGGCAACGAGACGCCCTCCCCTCTTCAAGGCGTGAAGCGCGGCCTCGAGCACACCTTCCTCGCTGCCGCCGCCGCCGACGAAGACCGCGTCGGGCTCGGGCAGGTTCGCAAGCGCCTCGGGGGCGGTTCCTTCCACGATCGCCAGCCCTGGAACGCCGAAGGAAACCGCATTTCTTGCGATGCGTGCGGCCCGTTCACTCGATTGCTCGATGGCGACTGTCCGCAGTGACGGGTCGGCGAGCATCCATTCGATGCCGATCGAGCCGGAGCCGGCGCCAATGTCCCAAAGCAGTTCACCATGGCGCGGACCCAAGGCTGCGAGCGTGATCGCACGGATCTCCTGTTTGGTGATCTGGCCGTCGTGTTCAAAAAGCGCGTCGTCCAGCCCCGGTGTGAAGGCGAACGTTCGCGCCCCCTCCCCTGCCACGATCTCGATTGCGCAAACGTTGAGCGGGTCAATCTCCCCCAGGTCGAGACGATCTGCACGTCCACTGCGCTGCCTTTCGCGATCCCCGCCAAGTGCCTCGAGGACGTGCAGGCGGGATTCGCCGAAGCCGGTGACGCGGAGGAGCTCCGCAAGTTGCGCCGGCGTCTCGCCATCGGAGGTCAGTGCGATGATCCGCCTTCCGTGGTGCAGGTGTGGCCGGATCAGATCCAGCGGCCGGCCATGCAGCGAAACGGTCGCCGTCTCTTGCAGTGGCCAGCCAAGACGCGCTGCAGCCAGACTGAACGAGGAAGGCGCCGGGATGGCATGCATTTCCTCGGCACCAATGCGGCGCGACAGCGTCGCACCAATACCGTAGAGAAACGGATCTCCCGACCCGAGGACGACGACCGGTGAGCCCCGGAGTGCCACGACCGCCTCAATGGACGTCTCGAAAGGGCTTTCCCAGGCGAGCCTCTTGCCGGTGATGAGCCCTGCCGCTAGCTCATGATGCCGCTTGCCACCGAAGACGACGGGCGCGGCAGCGATCAGCCGCTTCGCCTCGTCACCCAGTCCGGCTGGACCATCTTCGCCGATGCCGATAATAGTCAGCCAGCGTTGGCCGGGAGCGGAAGGCATATCAGACATGGGCAAAATCCGCATCCTGATGCTCGGAGGCACTGGCGAGGCGCGAGCTCTCGCTGAAGCGCTTGATCGCACTGGCCGGTACGATATTTTGCTCTCGCTTGCTGGCCGAACGGAGAAACCCTCCGATCAGCCAGTTCCGCTGCGCATAGGCGGTTTTGGTGGTGCCGAAGGTCTGGCCGCCTTTCTGCGTGATGGTGGTTTCGACCTTTTGATCGATGCAACGCACCCGTTCGCTGCTCGCATCTCCAGAAGCGCCAGTGAGGCCACAGCTGCAGCGGGCATTCCCGCACTGGCCTTGCGCCGGCCGGAATGGACGGCTGAGCCGGGTGATCGGTGGACGCCTGTTGCGACCATCGTGGAAGCGATAGAGCGGCTTGGCCCCTCCCCTCGCCGGGTCTTCCTGGCAATCGGGCGCCAGGAAGCCCATCGCGCCGAAGCCGCCCCCCAGCACTCTTACCTTGTGCGAAGCGTCGATCCTGTCGAGCCGCCGCTTGTTCTTCCCGACCTCCAGCTCGTTCTCGATCGCGGCCCCTACTGTGTTGAAAGCGAAGTTTCGCTGCTCCGTACCCATCGCATCGATGCCCTTGTGACCAAAAACAGCGGCGGTTCGGCGACTTATGCGAAGATCCAGGCTGCACGCCAGCTCGGCATCGAAGTATTCATGGTCGCGCGGGCGCCAGTCGCCACTATGGAGACGGTTGCCACTGTTGAAGCGATGCTGGCGGCGGTCGATCACCTGTTTCCCCCTGCGATGAACCGCGGAGTGTAGACAAGGTCCGGCTTTCCGTCTCGGGCAACCACCTTTGTCTCGGGCGAACCGATGATGACACAGGTTGCCATATCCGCGGTCGCCGCGTCGGCATCCGCAAGCGACTGGACCGTGATGCGTTCGTCGGGACGTCCTGCAGCCCTACCGAAAATCACTGGAGTCGTTGCCGGCAGGTTCGAGCGCAGCAAGTCAAACGCCTTGCCCAATTGCCAGGGCCGTGCCTTGCTGATCGGATTGTAGAGCGCAATGACGAAGCCCGCCTTTGCCGCCATCGAGAGACGGTTTTCTATTATATTCCAAGGCTTTAGGTTGTCCGACAACGAAATGGCGCAGAAGTCGTGGCCAAGCGGCGCACCAATTCGAGCGGCAACCGCAAGCATGGCGGTAATCCCCGGCAGCACTACGAGGTCGATCGCGCGCCATTCGTCCGGGCCGTTGTCTATGGCCTCGCATACTGCGGCCGCCATCGCAAAGACTCCCGGGTCTCCGCCGGACACGACACAGACGGTAGCGCCGGTTGCTGCCGTCCGCAGCGCGGCCGATGCCCGATCCAGCTCTTCCCGGTTATCGGAGGCCTGTCGCCGCTGATCGGATCTGAGGTTCAGCCGGTCGAGATAGGGTCCGTATCCATAGAACTCGGTTGCCTTGGAAACCGCCGCAGCCACCTCCGGTGTCATTTGATCCGGATTGCCGGGACCGGTCCCGATCACGAAGAGCCTGCCGGTCATCGGCGAGACTCCCAGCCGGGCACGAGCACCAGTGAAAAGTAGGGTGCGTCGCCGTCGGGCCGGTCGGCGAGTTTCGTCATCGCCGCATTGACCATCGTGCCTCGCTCGACATAGACGGCCTCGGCAAGGCGTCCGGATGCCTCCAGCGCGCGGCGGATCTTCGGAAGGTTGCGTCCGACCTTCATGATCACCGCGGCCTGTGTGTCTGACAGTCGGCGCTGCAGCTCGGCTTCAGCCATCGTACCCGGCAGTACGGAAAGCACGTCATCTCCCTGAACGATCGGGAGGCCGGCGAGCGACCAGCATCCGGACATCGCGCTGATCCCCGGGATCACCTCGGTTGGATAACGGTTCGCCAGGCGTACATGCAGATGCATGTAGGAACCATAGAACAGCGGGTCACCCTCACTCAACACGGCAACGGTGCGGCCTTCCTCCAGGTGAGCCGCCACGGCGGCGGCCGACTGATCGTAGAAGCCGGTAATCTGGTTTCGATAGGCCTCGTCCGTCTTTTCGACCTCGGTCGTCACCGGATAGTAGAGCGGCAGCAGCATCTTTTCCGCGGTCAGGAGATGCTCGACGATCGCCTTGCCGTTGCCGCCCCTGCCCTGCTTGGCAAAATACGCAACGACATGTGCGGCCTCGATCGCCTTGACGGCCTTGACCGTGAGGAGTTCCGGGTCCCCGGGACCGGTGCCGACGCCAATAAGACGGCCAGGATTCGTCATAGGCCGGGCCTCGCAAGGGCATTCAGGGCGGCGGCCGTCATGGCGCTGCCGCCGAGACGGCCACGCACGATCGCGAACGGCACGCCGTAGGAGTTTTCAGCCAGCGCATCCTTCGATTCGGCCGCACCAACGAAGCCGACCGGCATGCCGATGATCGCAGCCGGTTTCGGTGCGCCATCTCGAAGCAATTCAAGCAGATGGAAGAGGGCTGTCGGAGCATTCCCAATCGCAACGACGCTGCCGGCCAGCCGGTCCAGCCAAAGATCGAGCGCCGCCGCCGAGCGGGTATTGCCGCTCTGTTTCGCAAGCTCCGCGGTGCGCGGATCGTGCAGCGTGCAAAGCACGTCGTTGTGGGCGGGCAAGCGTGTCCGGGTGACACCGTGCGCCACCATTTCCGCATCGCAGAAGATCGGTGCGCCATCATGCAAGGCGGCGCGTGCGGCGCTAACGAAGCCTGGCGAGAACACAAAATGCTCTGCCGCCTCAACGAGCCCGCATGCGTGAATCATGCGCACGGCAATATCGGCTTCCTCGACAGAAAACCGTGAAAGGTCGGCTTCGCTGCGGATGATCGCAAAGGACCGCTGGTAGATGGCGTCCCCGCTGTGAATGTAGTCGTAGTCAGGCATTCCTATTCCTGTCGCAGCGCCTTTATGGCGTCGTGTTTGCCGATCCGTCTAAGGCAGGCGGCAGCCGATTCGCCAGCTTGTCTCTCGTTTTTGATGAGGCGAGCGAGTTTCTCTATAGCGGAATCGATATCGCCGCCAGCAATCTGTGCATCGGGAATGTCCGATGCGACGCCGTCCAACATGAGATGATAACCATCGTCCGCGCCGACAACGCAAAGAGCGGGTCGCGGATGGGCGCAGCCCTTGGCGCAGCCGGAGAGGTGAACAGTCATCGAGCCGTCCAGCAGTTCCCGTGCTTTGCCGACCAATCTCTCGGCGCAGGCCTTGGTTTGAAAGCGGCCGGAAGCACAGGCGTCGGCGCCGGCACACGTGGCGATATGCATCGACGGATCGTCGCAGTCGACTGACAGTCCGTACCGGGGCGCCATCTCCGCAACGGTTGCGGCTGGCTGGCCGTCGAGCCCCACCAGGAAGAAAATGCGCCCAGGGCCAGGCCGAACTTGTGTTGCGCCCAGCGCTTCGGCTTGTTCAAGGAATGAAACAAGCTCGCTGGCATGCATCTGGCCGAAGCGCGGCCTGAGACCCAAGATTGCCGAACCGTCAGGCAAGGCGAGGGTGCCGAGCAAAGGTTGTTTGCTCTCGGGCGCTCTTGCGAGGGACAACTCCTCCATCGAAGGAAAGGCTAACAGTAGAGATTCACGCTCGATATCCCGGCACCGTTTGTGCCGGCCGAGCAAAACAAGCTGGCGAAGAAGCTCACCCACTGCCCGAACTGCTTCAGCCGCATTCCCCGTCAGTAACGGCAGCGCCTCTCGTTGGTCGCCGTTGATGGCAACCCGCCAGGCACCAGCGGAAACCGCGCTCACGCGAATGTCGCCGGTGACAGCAGCAAGGCCATCGTTGCCGCCGCCATCGATCACAATTGACAGCTTCGGGGCCAGTAGCGGCGAGAGCAGTTCGACAGCGAGTTCTTCGCGAAGCCGGGCTTCGATCTCGGCCGGATTCCCGATCTCGTCGGGTGCGATGCCATGCAGCGGCGAGAGCTCGATGACCGGGCCGGCGGGAACCGAGATAGCTGATGCCGCGAGATCGGCTGCGAGCGGCTGGACCGAGCCTGATCGAAGGCCGCGGATCTGCAGGCTGCCGCGGGCCGTGATCTCGACGATCCCGTTTCCATGCTTTTTTGCGGCCTCGGCCAACCGGATGAATTGCCGGACAGTCAGAATGCCGCCGGTGGGGCGCAGCCGCGCCAGGAGGCCGTCGCCGGTTTGCATCGGTTCCAGCAGCGTCGGGCAGGCGCCACGGCGCTGCCAGGTCGAGGGTGCCTCTTCCCGGCCGCTATGCGCCGCCTGTTCGCCCAATGTCATCACTGCCAGTTCCTTCGATCACGTCCTTATATAGCCGGCGTGATCATCGCAAAACCTGATCCGTGTCAAAGATCGTCGAAATCATGTCCCTTGCGAAGCAGATAGATATCCATGATCCAGCCGTGACGCGCCCGTGCTTCAGCCCGGAGCCGGACGATCTCCTCTGCAACGTCAGCCAATCGGCCGGCCCGGGTAATCTCGTCCGGCGTTCCGAGATAAGCGCCCCAGAAGATTTCCGCGTCGGCGTCATCGATCTTCGAGAAGGCGGTTTCGCCATCGAGCATCACGACTGTGCTCTCGGCCTGACTGCCTTGTTCGAGGAGACGTCGGCCCGTGGTGATTTCAAGCGGCTTTCCAACAAGGTTGATCGGTATGCGGTGGCTTGCGGCGAGTGCCTGGACGCTCGTAATACCCGGAATGACACTGAACTCGAAGGCGAGGGTGCCGGATTGTCGGGCGCGCTCGAGGATGCGGATCGTGCTGTCATAGAGGCTGGGGTCGCCCCAGACGAGGAATGCACCCTCGCCGGCTTCCGGTAGCTCTCCGATGAGGCGTACATAGGTCTCGGCAATGGCGGCATGCCATTCATCCACACTCCTAAGATAAGTCCGGTCGGTGGTGGCGCGTTTCGGTACGGCAAATTCAATGATGGCGGTGCGGCTGTTTGTGACGTATCGGCTGCAGATCTCTCGGCGCACGGCCGCAAGTCCTTCCTTTTCAGCGCCTTTCGTCGGAATGAAGATCGCATCGACGGCATTCATCGCGTTGATCGCCTGGACGGTCAGATGCTCGGGATTTCCTGTCCCGATGCCGATGATGTGGATATGACGCACGCCTTTTCCTCTTTGGTTCTGTCCGTTTCTGGCGCAGCCAGCCTGTCTCCGCAAGGGGCAAGGCGAGTAGTTGGCCGCGGCCAACTTGGCAAAGGCCAGCATGGCGGTTGTTGTCGCGATTCGCGAATCATGGCATCTTCGATACGCTTTTTAGCGCGATGTTGATAGAAAAGCGCATTGATAGGGATCGGGTGTTTTGGACAACATTAGCGTATCGACGACGGACGTCCGCATCGAGCGGCACGCCAATCAGCTTTCTCGTCAGCTGAAGCTCCTCCGCGAAAAGCTCTTCCCACCATTGTCGCAAAAGACGTTGCGGACATTCACTTCAGGGGAAGCAGCGCAGATGATCGGCGTATCGGACGGATACCTGCGGCAGCTCTCACTCGACGGCAAGGGGCCGCAGCCGGAGCTCTCCGGAAACGGTCGGCGTTCCTATACGCTCGGCCAGATCAGCGAGTTGCGACAGCATATGGCCAGGATCAAGCCGAAGGACGCGCTGTCCTATCTGCCGTGGCGTCGGCCGGGTGAAAAGCTTCAGACGGTCGCGGTGACGAATTTCAAGGGCGGTTCGGCGAAAACCACGACGACACTTTATCTCGCCCAGTATCTGGCGCTGAACGGCTATCGCGTGCTGGCAATCGACCTCGATCCGCAGGCATCGCTGTCGTCGATGCTCGGCGTCCAGCCGGAATTCGATCTCGCTGACGGCGATACGCTATATGGTGCGATCCGCTATGACGGCAGCCGCCGCTCGCTAAAGGACGTCGTTCGGAAGACCTATTTCGAAGGTCTGGATCTGGTGCCCGGGAATCTCGAATTGATGGAGTTCGAGCACGAGACGCCACGCGCTCTCGGCGATCGCCAGCGGACCGGCGAGGTGTTCTTCCGGCGCGTCGGCGTTGCCATTTCTGAGGTTGAGGCGAACTACGATGTCGTCGTCATCGATTGTCCGCCACAGCTCGGCTATCTGACGCTCGGCGCCGTCTGTGCCGCAACGTCGCTTCTCATCACCATCCATCCGCAGATGGTCGACGTGGCTTCGATGTCGCAATTCCTGCTCATGACCTCCGATTTGCTGTCGGTCGTACGCAAGGCAGGCGGTGACCTGCAGCATGACTTCATCAAGTACGTGGTCACGCGCCATGAGCCCTTCGATGCGCCGCAATCACAGATCGTTGCGCTACTCCGCAACCTGTTTGGCAACGATGTCCTGACGGCGACCATCCTCAAGTCCACGGCGATTGCCGATGCCGGGCTGACGAAGCAGTCGCTCTATGAGATCGAGAGGGGCCAAGTCCGGCGTTCTACCTACGACCGAGCGCTGGAGTCGGTGAACGCCGCCAATGGTGAGGTGCTTGCCGGAATTCACAAGGCATGGGGCCGGACATGAGCAGACGAGATCGACTGAAGGGGCTGTTCGACGATACCGCACAGGAGTTGGCCGCGGCCAACCCGGAAGATGAAGCGCCCATGCGCGGTCCGGCCGGTCCGGTTCGCTCGATGGCGCTGACGCTCGGACGCATGGAAGAAGAGAGCAGGGCGATGCAGGAGGCGCTGCTGTCAGGTGAGCGCGTCGTCGAGCTCGATCCTGAACTCGTGGACACATCCTTCGTCAGGGATCGTCTTGCCGACCTACCGCAAGATCTCGCCGATGAACTGGTGCGCTCGATCGAGGAAAATGGGCAGGAGGTCCCTATTCTCGTTCGCCAGCATCCTGACGACGATGCGCGTTACCAGGTGGTCTACGGCCATCGACGTCTCCAGGCGCTACGATTGCTCGGGCGCAAGGTACAGGCGATCATCAGGACGCTCGACGATGTTGATGTCGTCATTGCACAAGGTATCGAGAACTCCGCGAGGCGCAACCTGTCCTATGTCGAGCGGGCCGTCTTTGCCTTCAATCTCGAGAGCAAGGGCTTCGAGCGATCCGTCATCATGAAGGCGCTTTCAACCGACAAGACGGAATTGTCGAAACTGATCTCGGTCGCCAGGACGATCCCGATGGACGTGATCAGAGCGATCGGTGCGGCGCCGGCTGCCGGACGGCGCAAATGGATTGCCCTTGCGCAAGGTTGGACGAATGCGACGACCTCGCGCCTGCGCAAGCTCCTTGGCTCCACTGAGTTCGCCGATCAGGACAGCGATCGACGCTTCGAGCTCGTTGTCGCCGAACTGGCAAGGAAGCCGGAGCGGCAAGCGGTGAGCGAGTATGAATGGGCTCCGAAGCAGCCGGGCAAGATCAAGGGCCGTATCAGGAGCGCCGGTGATTCGTTCACCATCACGCTGAAGACGGGCGATGCAGCAGACTTTGGCGACTATATTTCGCGCCACCTCGACGATCTCTACGACGCGTTCAGGGGCGGAAAATAACCTTCCGAGGCCGGCGACAGCACTGAACCTGCCAATAAGCTCTGGATCTTCAGTATCAGGCGAGAATTTAGTCGTCCGGCGATTTGAATGTGCTCTCCACTCATGTCATACATGACGGAAGTTAACGGTGATTTGGGTTCCGTTGCGGGGAAATCGAAATAGCTAACAATGCGCTATGAAATCGACAGTCCTTTGTTGGTCAGTCTGTTGCCGACGATTGTCGAGGCCGAAGATGGCCTGGCGAGGCTCGATGAGCGTGCGGCACGCGCAGCGATTGCTGAAGGCTTTGCCGAGCGCCGGAATTTTTTTGATGCGGTCGGTGCTCTGTGGGTCGCAGGCGAGCTGGTTCACGTCGAGGACCTTGTCCTGCATGACGCACATATGGACACACGAACGCCAAGCCACGAGTTGACGATTGCCCATTCGATCCTGCGCGCACGACGGCGCATCTGGACGGCAGCGCCGGATTGGGCCTTGAGCGGTTCAGGATTGTCGATCCTCGGCGGCGACACTCAAGGGGAGGGGGCTGCTCCAGAAACCAGGAGCGCAAAGGCRTTGGTCGAAGACGACGATGCCGAAAATGAAGCAGATGCGCTTCTCTCCGCTGAACTGGCCGAGATTGATGCGATCCTGGAGAGATCGCAGCGGCTATTGGACAGCCATGGCAGTCCTGGTGCGCCGGAGCCGCATGAGGCGCCTGACCGCGTTCGCGAGAAGCGGAGCGACGACCCTCTCGGTCTCTTCGACGATGAAGAATGGGATGAGGCGGCGCGCCTTCGCGCGTGGCGCAAGACCATTTCGATCGCCGACAGCCTGCCCCCAGCGCTTGGTGCGGCCTTACTGTTTGATGCGTGGGAACGGATGGAGCCACTTCGTCGTCAGCATTGGCTTGGTGGGCTTCTTGTTGCCAGCTATCTGCGCGCCCGCGGCAAAGTCACATCGCACCTTTTCGCCTTCTATGCCGGCCTCAAGACGGTACGCTATGAGCGACGACGTTCGCGCGATCGCTTGACGCGACTTCAGGCCTTCCTTGAAGCGATGGCGGAAAGCGCGGCTGCGGGCTTGAAGGAAATGGACCGGCTTTCGCTGGCGCGCACACAGATGGAAATCCGCTTCAGGGATCGTCGCTCGAACAGCAGCCTGCCGCAGCTTGCGGATTTTGTCCTGTCGCGGCCGATGGTTTCCTCGGCAATGGTGGCCCGCGAGTTGCGGATAACGAGCCGTGGCGCGCTCAATCTGCTGAATGATATAGGCATCCGGGAAATCACCGGGCGAGGGCGCTACCGCGCCTGGGGCATCATCTGATCTCAGAAGAAACGAAAGCGGCCGGGCGTGGAGACCCGGCCGCTGTCGTTCGTGAGCACCCGATCCGCGCATCCTGTCACAGAGTGCGAACCGGGTGCCTAGCGCTTCCATTGCCCCCAGAAGCGCTTAGCCCTATTCCCGCTCGCCCGTGAAATTGAGCAGCAGCTGGAAGATGTTGACGAAGTTCAGGTAAAGCGACAGCGCGCCGAAGACGGCAAGCTTCTGGTTCGATTCCTGATCATAATTCTCGGAATACTGTTCCTTGATGTTCTGCGTGTCGTAGGCGGTCAGGCCGACGAAGACGAGGATACCGATCACCGAGATGGCGAACTGCAGGGCGCTCGAGCCAAGGAAGATGTTGACGATGCTCGCGATGACGACGCCGATCAGGCCCATCATCAGGAACGAGCCGAAGCGCGAGAGATCCTGCTTGGTCACATAGCCGTAAAGGCTGGTCGCGCCGAACATGGTCGCGGCGATAAAGAAGGTGCGTGCGATGCTCGTGCCTGTAAACACCAGGAAGACAGATGCGAGCGACAGGCCCATGACTGCGCAGAAGGCCCAAAAGGTCATCTGGGCCGCACTGGCCGACATCGTCTGAAGCTTGAACGAGAAGAAGAAGACGAAGGCAAGCGGCGCAAACATCACGACCCACTTCAGCGGGGACTGGAAGATCGGCACGTAGAGCGCCGGTGTGCTGCCGACGATGAATGCGACGACGCCCGTGATGACGAGGCCGAGGCCCATATAGTTGTAGACGCGCAGCATGTGCTGGCGCAGGCCCTCGTCGAACAGCGCCTGAGAGCCGGCGGCCGAGCCGTAGCCAAAACGCGGATTGGTGGGGTTCATGCTGATCTCCTCGGTTGAACGAACTAGTAGAGGGTGCGGGCAAGCCGATCGGCTTCCGCATCGAGATTTATGTCGCGATCGCCGGTCACCAGCGCATAAGCCACTTCGCCGATCTGCCAGTAGGCTGCCTCGGCCTTGTCGAGCGCGACATGCTTTACGGATTGCACGGCAAATGCACCCGGCCGGACGGCAAAAAGCGAGATCTGCTTGTCCTCAGGCGTCTTGATCGCCATTTCGACGCTCGGACCGAATTCGGACGGGAAGATCTGTACGTCGGAGATCTTCCAGTTCTCGGGCAATTGCGGCATGACGATCGCAGTTGCTGCGCGAATGTCCTCGGCCTTGTAGCTCGCGACGGGCTGAGACGGCACGGACTGGCGAAGCAGCGCCGTCTGATAGGCGCGCACTGCATCTTCGACATAGGCCGGCGCTGGCACAGAGGCGGCTACTTCGGTTGCCGTAAACGCGCCGAAGGAAGTGTGGGCGACCCAGCCTGCGGCGATGAGAACGGCGACAGCCGCAATCCGCTGCATCGAATGGAAGATCCGACCATAGGTGAGGCCGCGCTCCAGGCGTCGAGCAGCATCGCGCGTCTCCGGACGGCCGAAGGCGTTTTCGCTGGCAAGCGCAAGGCGCAACTCGCCCCTCATGCTGAGGTCAGCCATGACCTTGGCGGCAATCGCCGGGTTCTCTGACAGGAAGGATTCCACCTGAATGCGGCGCGCCACATCGAGTTCGCCGTCGACATAAGCATCGAGATCAGCGTCGACGATAGGATCAATTGCCTTCATTGCCGTTCCCTCCGATTAGTCTCAGATGTACCGCGCGCGGCGTCTTCTCCTCGAACTCGCGAAGCTGGGCACGGGCGCGTGATATGCGCGACATCAATGTGCCGATCGGTATGCCGAGGGCCGCTGCCGCTTCCTGGTAGGAAAGGTCCTCGATCGCAACGAGATGCAGTGCCTCTCGCTGCTCTTCCGGAAGATGGAAGAACGCGTCCCGCACCTGCTGGAGGCGAACGGCGTGTTCCTGGCCGGCCTGCAAAGACTGTTCGGTCTCCAGCGCTGCCTCGTCGTGCCGGCGTGCCAGGGAGCGGTCCTGGCGGATGCGGTCGATATGAGCATTGTGCATGATCGACAGCAGCCACGTACGCAGGTTGCCGCCACGACGGAAACTCTGCTTTTTCTCGTAGGCGCGCATCAGCGCGTCGTGAACGAGGTCTTCCGCATCATCCGAATTGCGCACGAGCGAGCGCGCATAGCGCCGAAGCGCCGCAAGCTGGCTGATGACATCGAATGGGCGTTCTTTCCGTTCCATGACTGAGTATACGGATGCGAGTGAAGAGTTATTCCAGCCGCCGCCAAAAAATTTTGGTTTTCCGCGGATCGGTAGGAAGCCGGAGGGCTGGCGTCGCAATGACGCTGAGGCATAGACATGCAGGAGGCTGCGGGACCTTATTCAGACCGAGCGTCCGACAGCTCCTCAAGGATGGGGCAATCAGGCCTGTCATTGCCGTGGCATGCGTGGACCAGATGCTCCAATGTCCGGCGCAGTTCGGTAAGTTCCCTGATCTTCCGATCGATCTCCGTCAACTTCGCCTGCGTCAGTTCCTTTACATCCGAGCTTGCCCGGTCCTTGTCTTCGTAGAGTGCCAGCAACTGGCGACATTCCTCGACGGAAAAGCCGAGGCCGCGCGACCTTTGAAGGAAGCGCAGTTTGTGAACATCGGCCTCGGCATAGTCGCGATAGCCGTTTCCGCCCCGGTCGGGGCGGATCAGGCCAATGTCCTCGTAGTAGCGGATCGTTTTCGGAGCCAGTCCGGAGTGTTCCGATGCTTGCCCAATATTCACGGCAATCTCCTATAGTTTGACGAGCCGCAGTCTAAGCGCGTTGGTGATGACCGAAACGGACGACAGGCTCATGGCGGCCGCGGCAATCATCGGCGACAGCAGCAGGCCAAATACCGGATAGAGCACGCCCGCGGCGAGCGGCACGCCGAGTGCGTTATAACCGAAGGCAAAGCCGAGGTTCTGGCGAATGTTGCGCATGGTGGCCATGGCAAGCCGTCTGGCGCGCACGATCCCCGTCAGATCGCCCTTGACCAGGGTCAGGCCGGCGCTTTCCATGGCCACATCGGCACCGGTGCCCATCGCGATACCCACGTCGGCCGCCGCAAGCGCAGGTGCATCGTTGACGCCATCGCCGGCCATTGCGACCACGGCACCCTTGCCGCGCAATTCGTCGACCAGAGCCTTCTTGCCTTCGGGCAGGATGTCGGCCCGCACCTCGTCGATGCCGAGGCTCTTTCCAACGGCGCGCGCAGTGCGCTCGTTGTCGCCGGTGGCCATGATGATTTTCAGGCCGTGCTCGTGCAACGCCCTTATCGCAGCTGCCGTAGTTGGCTTGATCCTGTCGGCAACCGCCACAAAACCGGCGAGACCATGATCGATAGCGACGAACATTACCGTCTTGCCCTCGTCGCGAAGTACCCGAACCTGCTCGGCGAGCGGCGTGATGTCCATATCGAGATCATCCATCATTGCGGCGTTGCCGAGCGCAACGACTGTCCCGCCGGCCTTGCCCACGACACCCTTGCCCGTTCGTGCTTCAAAGTCGGTGACCTCGCTGAGTTCAATGCCACGCTCCTCGGCACCCGATACGATCGCCTCTGCCAGCGGATGTTCGGATCCACGCTCCAGGCTGGCGGCAAGCTGCAGCAGGCGCGCCTCTTCGGTACCGCCAAGCGCGACGACATCCGTAAGCCTCGGCTTTCCCTCTGTCAGCGTGCCCGTCTTGTCGACGATCAGAGTGTCGACGCGCGCGAAGCGCTCAAGCGCTTCTGCATCCTTGATGAGAACGCCTTCCTGAGCGCCGCGCCCGGTCGCGATCATGATCGACATGGGGGTTGCAAGACCGAGCGCACATGGGCAAGCGATAATGAGCACGGCAACGGCGGCGAGCAGCGCATGCGCCATGCGCGGTTCGGGGCCAACAAGGCTCCAGACAACGAAGGCAGCGACAGCCGCGGCAACGACGGCGGGCACGAAGACGGCAGAAACGCGGTCCACCGCGCCCTGGATCGGGGCGCGCGAACGCTGTGCCTTTGCGACGAGGTCGACGATGCGCGACAGGGTCGTGTCGGCGCCAACTTTTTCGGCCAACATCACCAGGGTGCCATTCTTGTTGATGGTACCGCCGGTAACCGCGTCGCCTTTCTGTTTTTCGACCGGGATGGGTTCTCCGGTTATCATCGACTCGTCGACCGTCGACTGCCCTTCACTGACGGATCCGTCGATCGGGATGCGCTCACCCGGGCGCACTCGAAGATGATCGCCAACCCGGACATCATCGACAGGTACGTCGGTTTCAGAACCGTCTTCGTTGATGCGGCGCGCGGTCTTCGGCGCAAGATCAAGCAATGCACGGATGGCCGAACCGGTTTTCTCGCGGGCCTTCAGTTCCAGAACCTGACCCACAAACACCAGAGCGACAATGACGGCGGCGGCCTCGAAATAGACAGGAACCGTCTCGCCATGGCCGCGGAAAGTGTGGGGGAAAATGCCGGGCAGGATCGCCGCTATGACGCTATAGAGATACGCCGTCCCGACGCCGAGGCCGATCAGGGTCCACATGTTCGGGCTGCGGTTGACAAGAGAGGCCCAGGCGCGGCGGAAGAAGGGCAGGGCGGCCCAAAGGACGACAGGTGTCGCAAGAAAGAGTTCGATCCACGTCGCCTGCGGCTCTCCAATCCAGTCACGCAGCGGCAGGCCGATCATCGGCCCCATGCTGATTGCAAGCAGCGGGATCGAGAGCAGACCGCTCACCCAGAGCCGGCGGGTGAAATCCACGAGTTCCGGGTTGGGACCTTCATCGACCGGTGGAATACCCATCGGTTCCAGGGCCATGCCGCATTTCGGGCAGTCGCCCGGATGATCGCTGACGACCTCTGGGTGCATCGGGCAGGTATAGAGCGTCCCTTTCGGCATCGGCTTTGGGGCGGGCCGGTTTCCGTCGCGGTAGGCGGCGGGATCGGCTTCGAACTTCGTTTTGCAGCCGGCCGAGCAGAAGTAGAACTTTTCACCCTCTTGCTTCAGGAAATGCCGGGCGCTCGCCCGGTTGACTGTCATGCCGCAGACCGGGTCCTTCGCTGTCAGGTAGTCTTGTGGCGCAGCCTCGAATTTTCGCCGGCAGCCTTCCGAGCAGAAATGATAGGCATGCCCGTCATATCGGAGCGAGGGCTTGCCTGCCTCGGGATCGACCGTCATGCCGCACACAGGATCGCGTACAACGTCGTCCGAAGAGGGCGCTCCATACTCATGGTGGTCATGGCCATGATGCTCGGGGTTATGATGGTCGTGCGTGCTATCCATGCGATTCTCCCTTGCCCGACGCGGCATCGGACACCCTTATGAACCTTCCAGCAACTGGAAGGTCAAGGGGAAAGTTGCGCAACGAGGAAAGTGGATAGAACAGCGCAATCGGACCTGCGGCCGCATTTCGACGCGCTTCTGACGCGCCTGTCGTCAGGGCGCCCGGGCGAACGGGAAACATGGCCCGAGTAGCAGGACCTCTCACGGCAAAGACAGCGGTTGCGACAGTTGAGGCTGCGGTCGGCGCGCCCCCGATCATCGCCTCAAGAAACGGCGTCGTGAAACAAAAAGGCCTGCCGCGAGGCAGGCCTTGCATGAGATAATGGCCGATATTGAAAATATGACTCGTAACAAATTCCGCATCCTGCGAGATATAACACCACACCCGGCTAAGGGTCGCACCTCAGGAAAAAGCAGTATCGAGGCCCGTCATTTGGTCAGGAGGTCAGTTCTTGCGAGGCTGCTCCTGATCGTCCGCCGGGCCCTCATCAGCCTGAAGAATTAGCAGGGTTCCGAGCGCTCTGGCTGACTCTCGTGGCAGGGCGTAGTGCAGCCATCCATAGCGAGGATCGCGAATGTGCAGAAGCGGTTCTCCAAGCAATGCGTCGGGCTCTGTGTACCAGCGTGGATCAAGCACGGCGTCGACCATTTGCCCACCTTCCCAGGTCTCGTCGTGAGGCGGCGGCATCTCCGCCCTGATCTGGCCGGCGCCTTCAATGAGCTTTGATACGGCCTCGGTGTCAAGCACGAAAGCGACGGGTGGATCTGTCGGAAACGTAATCATTAACGTCTTGAACTCGTCGTCGAGCTCCCACTGGGGTTCTTTGCTGTTGTTCATGTTCACGTCCCTGTTGATCGCACTGCGGGATGCAGACTTGGCTTGCCGACGACGCAAACAAGGAAAAGCCGACGAAGAGTGATGGGGTATCCAAGACAACCGATCGTTCTGGTATGATCCAATAGTGTCGCAACTTCCCTTTGATGGCATGTACTCCGTTGGGTGTAGCCACAGGCAAGTACATTCCGTGGCCCTGCGCGCTCGTATCGCCACGCTCAGCGCCAACCAGCATCGGCCGGTCAAAGCTGATGGGTCGCATCTCTAGGCTGGCGCACTGATACCGAAGGGTCCGAGTGGGAAGAGACTTCGTAAGTCGCATGTTTCGGGCTTTATTTTACGACTGTTTCATTACTTGCGAAAACGGCAGCTTCCTTCGCGCGATCTGACGATCCATCGACGTTTCAGTCGATTGGTTCACCGACTTCATCTCGTGCTCGTCTGCATATCTGCCTGCAGCTGCCGCAGCGCGCTCAGTCGCCTCTGAAGGGTCTCAACATTCCAAAATCTGCGTTGATTTGGGGACTTGCCGCGGTTTGGCCCGTATTGGCGCGTTTCTTGTTCGCGGATGATGCCGCTCTTTTTGAAGCTGTCCGCACGCGATCAATGCCTCTGAGAATGGCCAACATGTGCTTGGCTTCCTCGGCATCCATCGCAGACAGTGGGATACCGTCCAGGCGCGCTGGCTCGTGCGTCGCCCGATCGATGATAGACCAACCTGAGTCTTCAGTACGGAGACTATATTCCTCAGCCATCGACAATCCCCATTTGTAGACACCTGCAATTCTGAACGTGTGGGGTGGAACGCGCTACTTCCCAAATTGGCCGATTTTATCGCTCAAAAGTTGTACATTCAGATGTAGTAATATTGAAACAAAGAGAACATCTCCCGTGGCGCCGCCATGCTCGAAGCCGGAATTCTCCATCCAGTTGGCAAAAACACCTGTTGGTGCAATGAAATGCATGGTTTAGCCCACCAACCCGACTGGATACAGCCGGAGCACTTCGCTATCCTGAGTACATGCTTCTCGACCGACTCCTGAAGATCGCCGCTTGGTTATCGCTTGCCGCCATCCTGTTTGTGACTGTTTCGCCGATCGGTCTGCGACCGCACRACGTCATGTCCGTGCGCGATGACCGGGCGCTTGCCTTCACGACAATGGCTTTCCTGTTCGTCGTAGCCTATCCCCGCCGTTTTTGGGTTTGCGCTGTCCTGGTCATATTCGGAGCGGCGGCAATAGAGTTCCTGCAGTATCTTTCACCAACCCGGCATGCGCGGCTTGAGGACGCTGCTGTAAAGGCTGTCGGTGCAGCGATTGGCGTGGGCCTGGGGTTTGCGGCAAACTGGGTCCTCCGGCCGCGCGCGGACTAGTCTCACGAATCGCGATGGTCACCAGATTGTTCGGCGAACCACGCTGGATCCGGCATACCTGGAGAAAATATGACTGATCGCTGCAGACGATCAATCGACGAAGACGCCGACGCTTGCGGCCCGGCCCATGGCGTCGATCACCGTGAGCTTTGAGTAGCCGCCGCCGTCCGGGATCCACTGATTGGTGCGGCGCCGGGAAATATCGGGCAATGGCTTGCCGTTGGCCAGCCAGCGGAAGGGCGCGCGTCCGCCCTGCAGCTTCAGCATCAACGGCGAGAGATCGCCGCTCTTCGCCCCAAGGTCGACATGTGCGCCCTCCGGTGGATAGACGATCTGCGGCGCCGGTTCACGGCCGGAGGTCGCCAACAGGCCGCTTGGATTGATGGCAAAGCGACGCTGGCTGATCGGCAGTTCTGGTTGGGCGATCCGTATTGCTCCCAAGGGCGGGCGCGGGAGGGGCGTCGTCGCAATCCCTGACTTTGCGAAACCTTCAAAGAGGATCGGCGCGGCAGTGCCGTAACCCGTCAATCCCGGGACAGCGCCATTGTCAGGGCGCCCAACCCAGACGCCGAGGACATAGCGGCCATCGTAGCCGACGGACCAGGCATCGCGATAGCCGTAGCTGGTGCCGGTCTTGTAGGCGATCCCGCGTTTCGGAGCGCCGGCTGGTGGAATGACGCCCGAGAGGATATCGGCAACATTCCAGACGGCCACCGGATCAAGCATTCCCTCGCCATCGATCTTGCCAGGGCGGTCGTTGACGCCATCGCCGATGCGGACCGGCTGGCCGCGATTGGCAAGCGCAGTGTAGAGCTGGACCAGATCCTTCAGCGTGATGCCGAGGCCGCCGAGACCGATTGCCAGCCCGGGTGTTTCGTTCGGGGGCAGCAGGGGGCGCACTTCGGCGCGGCGAAAACGGATCAGCAGCTTGGCCGGATTGACGGCATCAAGCAACTTGACCGCCGGGACGTTCAGCGACAACTGCAGCGCCTCGCGCACCGTGACGTCGCCCTGATAGCTCATATCGAAATTCCGCGGCCGGTAGCCGAAGAAATCGGCAGGGCGGTCCTCGATGATCGTCTCCTGGCTGACAAGGCCTTCTTCGAATGCGAGGCCATAGATGAATGGCTTCAGCGTCGAGCCCGGCGAACGGTTGGCGCGCGCCATGTCGATCCAGCCTGAACGGCTGGCCTCGAAGTAGTCGGCCGAGCCAACCTCGCCGAGAATGTCGCCCGTTTGTGCATCGGCCATGACCATGGCAATTGACAGCTTCGGACCCAGTTTCAAGGCGGAGGCACGGGCAACGGCCTCCAATCCTGCTTGCACCTGTTTCTTCAGGGTCGTGTCGTATTGCCGTGCTTTCGGATCCTTGCGACGTGCCGCTTCGGCAACATGCGCTGCAAGCGCCGGAAGCTGCATGCGTTGAGACGGCACCGGCACGATTTCGGCACGCGCCGCCTCACCCTCGCCGACAGCCTCGCCGACAGCGACACGCTCGAGCACCCGTTTGCGCGCCACCTCGGCCGTCGCGAGGTTGCGGTCCGGCCGACGCTTTTCCGGCAGCTGTGGCAGCGCGACGAGGAGAGCGGCTTCCGCGACCGTCAGCCGCCGCGGCTCCTTGCCAAAATAGGCGAGGCTCGCCGCCCGCACACCCTCGAGATTGCCGCCATAGGGTGCATGCGTCAGATAGAGATCGAGGATCTGCGCCTTGGATAGCCGCCGCTCGATCTGGATGGCGCGTGCCATCTGCAGGAGCTTTGCCGACAGCGAGCGGCCCTGACGCGGCTCGATCAGCCGGGCGACCTGCATCGACAGCGTCGATGCACCGGAGACGATGCGGCCATTGGTAACGAACTGCAGGGCGGCACGTGCCATTGCCTGAAGATCGACACCGGCATGGCTGTAAAAACGCCGGTCCTCGTAGGCGATCAGCATCTTGAGGAATTGTGGATCGACATCGGCGGCTGTGGTTTTCAGACGCCAGAGGCCTTCAGGCGTTGCAAAGGCACGCAGCAACTGACCATCCGCATCGACCACTTCCGCGGAGACCGTTTCCGCCTTGTCGAGCGGCGGCGGATAGGCCCGGTCGGCGATGTCAAGCAAGACCAACCCTGCGCCGGCAAGGATGATCCCGGCAGCGCTTCCGATCGCGAGCTTCCTTGCAAGTCTCATTTCGACGCTGCGGTGACCTCCATCTTGCCAGTCGCGGTGCGTGCGGAGAGCTGCGGTCGATACATGTCCTCGACGACGGCGGCCGGATGATCGTAGATGCCGGGGGTCACGGCGCGCACGACATAGGCGACATTGATTTCGCGATTGTCGTCCGCCGACCGATTGAACGCGGCCACGAAGCGGTCATTGCGGAATTCGGTGTGGGCCGCCGTCACCTCGCCGATCCAGTCGAAGTTCGTCAGTTGCGCGCTGTCGACCAGGTTCGGATTGTCGATCTGGAAGCCGGCCGGAAGCAGGTCCGTCACGACGATCCGCGACGGCCAGTTGTTGCTTTCCGTGATGTGCAGCACAACGACATAGCGCTCGTTCTGCTTGGTTTCGGTCACATTCGCCTGCTCGCCATCCATCGTGTAGTAGGTGCGCTCGATGGCAAAGCCGTCACCGCCCGCGGGCGGCGGCACGACAGGGGCAGCAAATGTCGTCACTACCGCCGAGACAGGCTCGCCGGTCTGGTTGGTGAGCGTGAGCGCATTGCCCATCAAGGCATCCCCGGTCATCTTCGCCATGTAGGCGCCATTGTGCTGCGCGCCGTTGACGTCGATCTTGATAGAGTCATCACCGCCCTGAATTGCGCGCGCGGCAAGCAGCATCCAGGCCTGTTCCTGGGTGCTCGTGTATTTGCTGCGGTTCCATTCCTTGGCGACAGCTTTGGCCAATTCCGAAACCACCGGCGGGACCGGACGGCTTTCGGCGGCAAGAGCAAGGATTGCGGCACCATCGCGCAGGATCGAGCCGTAATCCGTTCTTGAAAGATTGACGCGCGTCACCATGGACTGTTCAGACATCTGCAATGCGTCGACAAAGACGTTCTTCGAGCGCGTCGCATCGCCATAAAGCGCCAGTCCTGCCGCGATATGAGCCTTGGCGAGCGGCGTCGGGAAGTCATTGATCATCGTGTCGGCATAATAGCGAAGGTCGCTGATCGCTGCCTTCTTGTTGCGGGCGAGAACGTAGAGCGCATAGGCAATCTGGTCGCCCTGATCCTTGACATTGACATCATAGCTCAGCGCGTTCTGAAGGTTCTCCAGAGCTTGCGCGAATGCACGATCCGGGACGTCGTATTTCTGCTCGCGTGCGCGGGTCAGGAAATCGGTGACATAGGAATCGAGCCAGAGGTCGCCGCTGTCAGGTCCCCAAAGGCCGAAGCTTCCGGCGGACGCCTGATAGGAAAGCACGCGGTAGATCGCGTCCTGAACGCGCTTCTTGACGTCGGCATCATCCTCCAGACCGGCCTCATGGGCAAGCTCGCTCAGATAGAGCAGCGGCAGGGCACGGCTGGTCGTCTGCTCGGCGCAGCCGAACGGGTAACGGTCGAGCGACATCAGCAGAGCCGGTATGTCGAAGGCGGCCGAACGCGTGACGCTGACGCTGACGGAGGCGCCTTGTAGAACGCTGTCTGCCAGCAATGCCTTGTCGACCGTCAGCCTGGTTGCCGGATTGAGCGCCAGAACGCGGCGTTCGGTCAACGGCAGAACAGCTGGTCGAACAGGAACGTCAACCGTCTGATCCAGCGACAGGCCGGCCGCGTCAGCGAGATTGATCGAAACGCTGCCATGGCCCGGTTGCGTACCGGTAACAGCGAGTGTCACGGCTGATCTGGCGCCGGCCTCGAGATGAACAGTCTGTGACGCCTCGCCAATGCGCACGGCATCGTTGCCAGCAACGGTCAGCTTGAAGTCGCCTGCCGGCGCGTCCGTATTGGCGATATCGAGCCGAAGCTCGGAGGTATCTCCGGGGGCGAGGAAGCCCGGCAGGCTCGCCGTCACCACGACAGGGTCACGAATGATGACGTCCTTCGTCGCATGGCCAAGGCCGGCTTTCGACCAGGCGACCGCCATCACGCGGGCAGTACCGTTAAACTGGGGAATGTCGAAGCTGACATTGGCCTTGCCTTGGGCATCCAGCTTCACCGGACCAGAGAAGAAGGCAACAAGCTTTTGCGTCGGCGGGCTTCCCTGAAGTGCCACAGCGCCTCCGTCGCCGCCGGTTCTCAGCTTGCCGGTCGCGCCGAGCGAACCGTCGATAAGCCGTCCGTAAAGGTCTCGAATTTCGAGACCGAGCTGACGCTGGCCGAAATACCAGTCTTCAGGGTTTGGTGGCTCGTAGCGGGTCAGATTGAGAATGCCGACATCAACAGCCGCAACCGTCACATAGGCGTCCTCGTTGGCGCCCGCGCCGGCAACGGCAAGGGTGATCGGCAGCGGTGCGCGCGGCAGCATCTTTTCCGGCGCATCGATCGCTACCTGCAATGCTCGCTCCGACGGATCGACCTTCAGCCATTTCACGCCGATCGCGCGCATCGGCATGTGGCTGTCGTGAGCATCGCCGGGGCGGAACAATGTCGCGGTGACATAGGCGCCAGCCCCCCAATTTGAAGTGACGGGAATATCGACTTCGCCACCGTTCTCGCCAATGGATGCGTTCTGGATGGCCACGAGGGTTTCCGTACCGGCCGCGATCATCAATTCGCCTGCGTAGCGCGATGAGACCTTCAGCTTCGCCGTCTCGCCGATCCTGTAGCTCTCCTTGTCGAGCGCGATCTCAAGCCCGTCAGGCGTCTCCGTCGACGTTGCTTGGACGAACCATCCCGCATCGAATTCCACGCTCGAAGCGGGGCCGTCGGTCTGCGTGCTTTCGACCTCGAGGCGGTAGCGCCCCCAGGCGACGTGAGACGATATCTTCGCGCCGTCCAGGGACGCATCGACATTGCCGTTGGCAACCTGCTCGGCGGTGTAGATCGGCTCGTATTTCCAGGCCGTGCCATCGCGATACCACTGATAGTCGCGGTTCAGCTTGTAGAGTTTCCAGCGCAGGCCGCTCATCGCCTGCTTCGCCCCGTCTGCATCAACGCCGATAATGGTGAAGTTCGCGATCGAATTCTCGCCAAGGTCGCCGGAGAATTCCGGCTTGATGCCGATCATCGGGCTTTGGTTCTTGACGGGAAGCACGAGCGAGCGCTCGATGGCGCGGCCACCGGCTTCCTGCATGCGGATATAGACCGTAGCGTTCAGAAGCTGCGTCGTTGCCGGCAGATCGCCGACAGTCAGCTCGGTAATCCCTTCCCCATTTTCGTCGAGGTCGGGCAGGCCTTCTATGGTCTGGCGCGTCTCTTCGCTGGCTTCCTCGTCGGCAAGCCCAAAGAAATAGCCCGGGAAGGCCTCCGCCTCGCGGGTCGGCTTGATCACGACATCGCCTTCGAGCGACAGCCCTGCTGCCGGTGCGCCATAGAGATACTTGCCTGATATGTTGATCGTCGCTGACGTCTCCGGACCGATCACCTTGGCCTCGGTCTTGATCTCCATGTCGGTACGATCCGGCACGAAGTCGTCGACCAGGAAGGTTTTTGTCGCGATCGGTGAGCCTTTTGGGTCTGTGTGAATGTTCATCGTCCAGGTGCCGCGCATGGCATTTTCCTGAACGGGGAGGTCGATCGCATAGCCGCCAACATTGCTGGTCTGGCTGACGATCCGGCGGTCCTCGACACCGTCGGGGCGCAGAAAGATGAAGGTCAGCGGCAGGCTCTCGATGGCCTTGCCATCGGTATCGCGAGCAAGGGCAGCGGCGTGCACCGTCTCGCCAGCGCGGTAGATGCCGCGCTCCGTCCAGCTCAAGACATCGATGGCACCGGGAGAAGCACGCCCGGTGACGCCGCGATCGGAGAGATCAAAGCCCGCGCGCGTCATGTCGAGGAAGACATAGTCGGCGCCACCTTTCCTGGCGGTGATGACAGCCGGTGTCAAGGCAGCCGTCGCACGCATCAGGCCGGCAGTGAACGTCGCCCGACCGTTCTCATCGGTCGTTGCAGTGCCGAGGACTTCATTGTTCTTCGCCAGGAGCTGGAGCTCAACGCCGGCAATCGGCTTTGCCGAGGCGAGCGAGCGGGTGAAGACGTTGAGGCCATCGGTACCCGCGTATGTCGTGATGCCGATATCGGAAACCACGAACCATTGCGTCGCCTGCGCATTCCAATCCTGGTCCGGGGCGTTTGGCGCCGTTGCCGTCAGAACATAGACGCCAGGCTTGCGCTCGGGCAGCGCCTCATCCACCGGGAAGCTGGTGACGACATCCTTGTTGAGGTCGTTGGTCATCTCGATCGAGCCTTGCCAGACAAGTTCGCCGCTCTCGTCTTCGATGCGCTGTGCGCTGTATCCGTCGAGCTGCGTCAGAAATTGCGAGCTCGTCAAAAGCGGAGCGATGCCGCGATCGCCGATACGATAGAGCTTCAGACTGGCGGAAGGCATGTTGACGGAAACGATCGGGATCCCGCGGCGGSCCGTCGACGGCAGAACGAAGCTGTCGCCAGTGAAGCGTACGCTGGCTGTGCGGTCCTTGACGTAGATATCGAGGCTGACGGGGGCCTCGAGGACCTCGTCGACCGAAGAGGGCAGGCCGGTGCGGAACGTGATCTTGTAGTTTTCACCGTGGGTCAGCCCCTCGATGCAGACCTGCTTGTCCTTGGTCTCGAGCGCCTTGGGGGCTGCACCGTTGAGCGTCACGAAGGGCGTATAGTCCTGCGTCTTGACCAGGGTTTCGGAGAATGTCGCGCAGATACGGGGATTTGCACTGTCGGCATCGACAGTATGCTCGGTAATGCGAAATCCTTGCGTCGATTTCAGCTGCAGGAAGGCCGCCTGGACCTCCTTCGAGTTCACGAGTGCCAGGCTTGCCTTGTAGGCATTGAGTGCGGCGCGATAGTTGGTGTTCTTGTCGAGCGCGGCGGCAAGCACGGAGAGTGCCTCGGCACGGGCCGAAGCTGTTCGTGTCAACTCATAGCCATTGACCGCGTCCAGCACAGCCTGTCCGTAGATCTCGCTGCCATCGTTGTCGTCGGTCTTAGTAAAGCTGTCACCGGCGCGCGCCGTTTCCAGCCAAAGATCGGCATTGTCGGGGGAAAGTGCGAGCGCACTTCGGAAGGATTTCACGGCATCAATGACATTGCCTGCTGTCAGGTCGAGACGGCCGTTGGCGATCAGGCTGTCGGCGCTCTGGTCCTGCTGGTCGTCGGCCACTTCGAGATTGGCCTTGTTATCGCGCGCCTGCTGGATCGCATCTCCGGAGAGAAAGCCGAGCCGGGGGGCGGCCCCGATATCCGGCTCCGGCTTTGCAGCGGCAGTCTCGACGATCTTACCGGCGATAGCGCCCGGGAAGGCGTTCATCGTCTTGAAGTCGGACTTCAGGAAGCACCACTTCACCTTCGGATTATAGGTGAAGGCCCTGCAGGACTTGTCACCGATGCAGGATGTCTTGCATTGATCCAGCGTAAGGTTCTGTTCGGTCCGCAGATCGAAGCCGAAGTAATCGGCGTCCTGGATTGTCTGGATTTCGCGTTTTGTGTCTGCCGCGAATGCGGGAAGGCTTGCGGTAAGAGACGCAAGAGCAACGGCGGTGAAGGCGAAAAACGCGCGTACAGACATAGGTCCCCCCCAAGGTGACTGGCGCTGATCCAGGGTGCACTCTCGGCACTCCACAACCCATTGTCAACTCGACCGAAGTGTTGTTGGGGAACGGCGCAAGGGTGCCCGAGATCAGCTAAGGGATACCATTTCGCGGGCTCGCCATCTGAGCCGCCATGTGTTTCCCATGGGCCACCTCTGATTGCTCCTCACATTTGTCTTTAACGGCTTATTAGCGTTAACAGCGATCTATTGGCGAACGAATCCGCCTCAGGGCGGAACATATTGTCCTCAATGCCGTTATCCGCTCGCCAACATGCAGTTGCGCGTAACCAGTGTTGCAAAACAAGCAGAAGCAAGGGGCAATCATGGACGGCGATGTCGAAACACAACGGCGGACCGGTGGCGCCATCTGTGAAAGCGTCTTGATCGTTGAAGATGACTATCTCGTTGCGCTGGATCTTGAAACAACAGTCAGGGAAATGGGGCTCGATGTCGTCGGTGTCGCAACCGACAGAAGGCAGGCTTTCTCACTAGCCGCACAGGCCGACATTGCCTTTGTCGACGTCAACTTGGCCGATGGCGCGACTGGCCCAGAGATTGGTCAACGGCTCGTCGATGAATTTGGCGTAACGGTCGTCTTCCTGACCAGCAACCCCGCGGCGGTCGTTGGCCGTGTTCACGGAGCGCTGGGTGTCGTCAGCAAGCCGGCAACGCCATCGATCGTGCAGAACTCCCTGCGCCATGCGCTCGATGCGCGCCGCGCCCTGTAAGCGTCGCCCGTAATTTAAACCCCCGGAGACGCCCTGTCAGAGGAATACTTCCACATTTGGTCCACGCCGATGGGTCGGGGTTCGCAGTCTGAGACGCAGAAAGCTCAAAACTTGAGCTCTACCGGATTCTATCGCGCGTACGTTGTATACGTCCGAATGTTGAAGCGAATCTACTACTTTTGCGACCAATCGCCCTATCTTAGGCAAATGACTAGCAAGCTAATCATCATTTATTTTTGTCGTGGGCTGATTTCCAAACTAGCCATACGGGGCGGAGGCATGAAATGAATTTGAGGGCTGTTACGGGTAAGGTGCGTAAGCAGAATGTCGCGTATATTCTTGGCAGGTTCAGGATGGTACGCGTGGCATACAGTTCCGGTCGAGGTATCATCAGCTTCTTTCAGCGCGCCGGAAGCAGCGCCGGCAAATGGCACATGCCTACACTCTTTCCGAGCGCAGACGTATCCGACATAGTGCAGAGCATCCGCGACGAGGCAGTGTTTGTGGGTCTTAATCTCCCAGCCCACATTATCGACGAGATAAAGGCCTTCGCGCTGACAGAGCCCCTGCACGCGATCTACGATCCCAAGGGCCCAACATTCCATTATTCTGACGTTTCGAATGGAATCGCCGCCGACGGCCGACCGATGCCGATTGGAGGCGTGCCCGACCCTGCCCGATGCCCTGCAGTCCAAAAGATTATCAATGACCCTGTCCTGCGTTCGATCGTTCGCAAGTATCTCGGGCACGAGCCACGAAAGATCACCACTATCCTCGACTGGAGCTTCGGATCGTCGATGACAGATGAGGAACGCAGAAGTCTGAAGCATGGCGTGATCGACTATCACTATGATGTGGCCGGCTACAATTTCGTTTACGCAAGTTTCTACATCACTGATACGGATCGATATTCCGGAGCTCACGTGATGATGAAGCGCTCACACAAGTCGAAGCCCTTGCGGATGCTGTTCGGTTCGGCACGCGCGAGCCAGGAGGCCGTCTACAAGCAGTTTGGCAGAGAAAACGAAACAACGATCGAGGGTCCAGCTGGTACCGGCTTCGTGCAAGATACGTCGTGCTATCACAGAGCCTCTCCTCCGACACGAGGTGACCGGCTGATGCTGGCAGTACGTTTTATCGATTAGCCTGCCCGCGCATTTCGGCGGGCTGAAGATGTCGGCACTTGGACCTGGCGTTTAGATAGTCTGCGTCTGTTCAGCGACTGCGGATTGGCGGGCTATCCAGAGCTGAAGCACGTGCTGCGCGGTACTTCAGACGCTGGATAACGCACCCGATATGAGAAAAAAACTCCCAAATGGCGACACCTATGGTCTGCGTCTCCAACTCCGCCATACTGCTTCGTCACTTGGTTAGGCCAAAGAAATTTGCGAAATAGCGTTGTTGGTGCCGCCGCCACCGTCTGACCCAGGGGTGAGGCGGCGGCTTTCTTCGCTTGCGGGTAGACCCAACTTTCGCATACGCTGAGCTCATCCGCATTTTTGAAAAAAGTGGGACCGTCCGTTGAGTTGTCAAATATCGAGATGGTTCTCCGTCCAGTGCTCCAACTGATCCACCGCTGCGATTACGCCTCTGAGTTCCGCCAATCCCTTGAGCCGGCCGATGCAGGAATAGCCTGGATTGACCTTCTTGGTCTGATCGTCGATCAGCAGATGGCCATGGTCGGGGCGCATCGGAATGACGCTGTCTGCCCTTCCGGACGCGGCCCGGCGGCGCTCCTCCCGACGTAGCGCCGAGATCAGCAAGACCATGTTGACGTCGCCGCCGAGGTGCTCGGACTCGATGAATGAGCCGTCCGCTTCCTTGCTGACATTTCGCAGGTGCGCGAAATGGATGCGCTCGGCAAAGCGGCTCGCCATGCCGACGACGTCGTTGCCGTGGCGCGAGGCGTAGGATCCGGCACAGAGGGTTATGCCGTTGGCAGCATGATCGACCGCTGCAAGGATGGTCTCGATATCTTCCGACTTCGAGACGACACGCGGCAATCCGAACAGCGAGAAGGGCGGGTCGTCCGGGTGAATTGCAAGACGTACATTGTTTTCGACGGCTACCGGCACGACCTCTTTTAGAAACTCGACGAGATTGCTGCGCATGTCGTCGTCCGAGAGCTCGTCGAATGCCGCGATATGCCCGCGGATGGTTTCCCGCGTGTGGCTGTCCTCGCCGCCTGGAAGGCCGGCAATAACATTCCTCTCGAGGGTATCCACATCCTCCTCGCTCATGCCTGCCAATCGCTGGCGCGCCGCTTCAACGAGCGGAGCGTTGTAGCTCTCTTCGGCCGCAGTACGCTTCAAGACAAAGACGTCGTAGGCGATGAAATCGATCATGTCGAAGCGAAGCGCCAGGCCGCCAACGGGCGTCGGGTAGAGCAGGTTGGTGCGCGTCCAGTCCACGACGGGCATGAAATTGTAGCAGACCACAGGCACGCCGCCTTTGCCGAGATTGGCCAGACTCTGCTTCCACGCATCGACATAACGACGCCAGTTTGCGTTTCGCAGTTTGATCGCCGAATTGACAGGGATCGACTCGCATACCGACCAGACCATACCGGCATTTCTTACCAGGGCCATGCGTTCGGCAACGTCATCTGGCGTCCAGACCCGGCCGTCATAGATATGGTGGAGCGCGGTTACGATGCCGTGCGCGCCGGCCTGACGGGCATGGGACAATGTGACAGGATCCTGGGGTCCGAACCAGCGCCAACTTTCCAGCATTACAGACGACCTCCCTAATATGTTGGACAATTAAGCGCACTTTATTTGATCTTCGCAAGCCAAAAGCGACGATTGCCAAAATAAGGCCAACATAATAGATTTTCCGGAGAACGGAGCTTTTCACTGTGCAGTTCAGCAATCGCGCCTCGGCGGTAGATGATGTCGTCCGACAAATCCGCGGTCTCATCCGCGAGCGGGGGCTCGGTGTGGGCGACGTCCTGCCGAGCGAAGTCGAGCTGGCCGCGATGTTCGATTCCAGCCGAAATACGGTGCGCGAAGCCTTCCGTACGTTGAAGGCGTACGGAGTCGCCGAATCCAGGCAGAAGGTCGGCGCCGTGCTGACTGACCAGCATCAAAATGCCATGCGCGATCTCTTTTCCTTTGCCATGGAGATTTCGGTCGATGCCTTCCGCGATATCCAGGGCTATCGGCGACTGACGGAAATGAACCTGTTCGATCTGCTTGCTGACCGTCTGACGGGAGAGGCTCTTGCCGAGATGGAAGCAGCCAACGCAGCCATCCTGATAGCGGAGGACGCCGAGCGTGCCTCCGAGCTCGATTTCGAGTTTCACCGCCTGCTTGTTGATGCTGCCGGCAACCGCACATTGTCGGAAACCTATGGAATGCTGAAGCCTGTCATACAGCGATTGATGCTCGCCGGAAAATCGCATCGACTGACTTTGGAGGCGGTTGCAGCCGAGCATCGCGACATCCTTCAGGCCCTTCGCGATCGCGACCGGATTGCCTTTGTCTATCACATGGATCGTCACCTCAGTGCCGGTCTTGAGTTCATTGTTGAATGAGCATGCCGAACAGTGGGAGAGGCTGATGGGAGAATATGCCGGCAAGATCGCAATCGTTACTGGGACAACGGGAATCGGACGCGCGATCGCATTGCATCTGGCGCGCGAGGGCGCGGCCGTTGCCTGCCTTGGCATCGATGAAAAGGCGAACACCAAGCTTGCGGAGATCGGTGTGGAGGACGGTCTGGCCCTGCGCGTTATCCGAACGGATGTTTCCGTCCCGGCAAGCGTGGCTGATGCCTTTGCCGAATCTGTCGCAGCGTTTGGTGGCGTGGATATCATCGTCAATTCGGCGGCGGTGCACCCATACGGCAACGCCACCGACACACCCTTCGAGACGTTCATGCGCTGCATGGCGGTGAATGTCGGCTCGATCCATCTGACAGCCGAGCATGGCGTGCCCGAGATGCGCAAGCGCGGCGGTGGCGTGATCATCAATATTTCAAGTGTGCAAGGCTTTGCGTGCCAACCCGGTGTTTCTGCCTATGTCGCTTCGAAAGGGGCGATCCACGCATTGACGCGGGCGATGGCGATCGACTTTGCGGCAGACAATATACGCGTCGTGTCGATCAGCCCCGGTTCGGTGCGCACACCTATCCTGGAGCTGGCGGCGCGAACATTCGAAGGAGAGGATGCCGATATCGATGCCGTGTTTCGGCGTTTCGGAAAGGCGCATCCGCTTGGTCGCATTGCCGAACCCGAAGAGGTGGCCGCACTCGCGGCCTTCCTGGCGTCGGACAAGGCTGCGTTCATTACCGGATCGGATCACCGTATCGATGGAGGCCTGACGGCCGGTATCGGGGTGCGCTGAGGGCCATGCCCGGCCTTTGACCGGGCAGGCGCTTTGTTAGATGAGACCGGTAAACAGCCCGATGCCCGCGAGTGCGGCAATGCCGCCAGCCGAACGCATGACGATTGCTCCTTGCTGCTCGCTGATCTTGCCGATCAGGTAGCCAATGATGATGCCGGCAATGTGAAGCACTGAGGTTGCCAGCATGAAGCCCGCTGCATAGGCAATGCCGGCGGCAGCCGCGGGCATTTCGGAACCGTGCGCATGTCCGTGAAAGATAGCAAAAAGGCCGACGACACCGGCTGCGATGGCGAGGGGAGCGCGGATACCCAGCGCGATGACGGCACCAAGGACGATCACGGAAAAAGCAATTCCGGCTTCGACAAATGGAACGGAAATTCCCATCATGCCGAGTGCGCCGCCGATCGCCATGACCGAGACAAAGGTGGTCGGCACCAGCCACAGCGCACGGCCGCCGAGCTGCCAGGCGAGAACGCCGACGAGGATCATCGCGAGAACGTGATCGAGCCCGGAGACGGGATGGGTGAAGCCGTGGGCGAACCCAACTGTTTGGCCAACGCCGGTGTGGGCGAAGGCGAGCGATGGAGCAAGGACGCAAACCGCGAGCGCGGCGTTAAATCTGGAAATCTTTGAAAACATGGGAGGCCCCTACTTTGTCCAAGTTGTCCAGAAAATGGCACGCTGGATCAGGGGGATAAAGCAAAAAAATCAGCGACACCGTCATTTGACGTAGGTCGTTTCAACGTCGAGCCGTTCAAGTCGGCTGCAGCATGCCAAACACGGCGACAAGGCCAAGCACGGCAAGACCCAGGACTATTTCGGCGCCAGTCGCCCACTTGAGGGGCTCGAGCGACGGGTTGCGAGCAAGCCTTGGAACAAGAAGGTAACGATTGCCTATCGCAAGCGCGATCAGCGCGAACACGATGAGGATCTTGATGCTGAGCAGAAGCTGATACTCGAGCTGCCAGTCCAGTGGAACGGATCCGACAATCAGTGCTGTATTGATGACGCCGGTCGTGATGACGAGTGCCACGGCAACATGACCCGCGGTTGAAAACCGCATCAACGCCGTCCGTGCGTCCTTCTGGCATCGGCTGTCTCTCAACAACGGCAGGGTGACGACGATGGGGACCAAAGCGCCGAGCCAAGCCCCACCCGACAGGAGATGAACACCGTCGTTGAGGCGATGCATCATGCGTAACCATCCACTGTGCATCGCGGCATGGCCACTGAGCGTGAGGCTGACGAGCAGCAACCCGGCGCTCATCGCGCGGGCACCGTGTCTGAAACGGCCCGTTACCAGGCAAGAGACGATCAAAAGACCGGCGGCGCAAGCCTGGGCAATCCAGGCCTGCCCGACACTGGTCCCTGTAAGGACGGAGGATAGCATTTGCGGCGCAAACGCGTCGGCCCAGCCCTCGCCGATCGCAGCCGCTCGCAGCGGGAGCAGGGAGGTGGTCGTGCCGATAATCAGAAGCGTTGAAAGGGCAAAGCAATGACGGAGCCGTCGGCTCACCTGTGCCGCCACATCTGCTGGCGCAATCCAGCAGATGTAGGCTGATGCGCCCCACAAAAATATGGCGGAACCATAAAACAGGAAGCGGCACAGGACAAGCGCGGCGTCTGGTGTCACGGCTTGACCGTGAAGCCGTATGCGCCCGTGGTCTTATGGCCGTCTGTCGAAAGAACGTGCCATTCCACTTCATAGGCGCCGGGATCGAGCTTTTCCGGAAGAGGAACCATCAAGGTCTTTCCTTCATCCGTCAGCATGGCGTCACCGGTCTTCACCGAAGCCTTGTCCGGGCCGATGATTTTCGCGCCGGAGAATTTAAGATCCAGCTCTTCGGAAAAGTGCAGGTCGAGCTCGTCGGGAGAGACTGCGACCGTTGCCTTGTCGGCGGGCACGCTCTTGGTCAGATGACCATGTGCAAAAGCCTGCCCGGCAAATACGACGAGTGCAATCGCCGACAGTGCGGCAAAGCGTGAATGTTTAGGCATGTTTCTATCTCATATTCTGGTCACGGTTCTGATGCGTTAGCGCATGCGAGCCTGGTGGTCGCTGCCCTTATTGCGGCTTGGACATGTCCATGCCACCCATATCCGAGTGGCCGTCCTTTGCGGACGCATTCGCCCCGCCAGCACTGCCGACTGTAAACTCGACGTCCACCGATCCCGCCATCTCGAAGGTCAGGGTGGCCTTGATCGTCTCCCCTTGCTTGAATGGCTGCGCGACGTCCATGAACATGATGTGGAAGCCGCCCGGCTTCAGTTCGACCGTCTGACCGGCGGGAATGACGAGCCCGCCCGCGACGGGGCGCATTGTCATCACGCCGTTGTTGACGCTCATCTGATGAACTTCGGTTTTTGCAGCCCGGTCGGACGTGATGCTGACGAGCCTGTCATCGGCCGAACCGGTGTTGGTCAGGTTCAGGTAGCCACCCCCGACCTTGGCACCCGGCACCATGGCTCGAGTGCGGGGGTGGCCGATGTCGATGGCGCCCACCTTGATGTCATTGGCGGCAGCGATTGCAGCAAACAGACCGGCAAAGATCAGGCCTGTGATCAGTATGAGCAGTTTCTTCATAGGGTGCTCCTGGCAGGATCATCTCTCGCGACGACGCACGACGGCAGGGAGATAAACATCCTTGCGAAATGGAAATTGGATGCGGGTGCGATCTGCTTCGGGCCGAACGGTACTGAGCGCAGGTCAGTGGCCACTGTGACAGCATCGTGGCATGAGCCGAAATGCCGGCTCAAGCAAAGACAGTAGAGGCCGGAGGCGCCCTTGGACCGGTATTCGGGGGAAGGACCCGGCGGAAAGTCCCATCCACTTCGTAGGGCTGCATGGCAGCGGTCGCGATACGAGGACGTCTATCCCGATAATTGTCCGGAACGGGCAACAGGACCGACGCAGCAATCCGGCAAGCCTCACAACCCTGCGCTTGCTGCGCCGTATCATGCTTGCTCGTCCCGTCTGCCTTGCCCGCGATGCAGATAACGGGAAGCGTGCCGTCGGGCAGAACATATTCTGTAAACTCGGAGGGAACGAAGGCGCCTTTGGCAAAAGACGGCGTTTGATGGGCGAAGCCGACAAACAGCAGCGCGATGGCGCAGGTCATGCGCAACATCCACCGCATGATCATCGCGTATCTTGCCTGCAACCGTTTCTCCTTCGCTGACGCGAACGTCTCTACGGAGCACAGCAATAGATCCCAATGCGGCAATTTGAAAGAGGCACAAAGAGATATAGCTTGCGTTATCGCAAACACGGATGCCTGCACATTGAATGCGCAAGGCAAATTGTACATTGTCTGGATGAGCGAGCGCGGCACCGACTGCGATTTTTTTGGCGTCCGGCACGGGAGCGTGGAACATGTCTGATGGGGCCTGGGATTTCTGGATCGATCGCGGAGGCACTTTCACGGATATTATTGGGCGTGCCCCTGATGGCAGTTTGCATCCGCGAAAGCTTCTCTCCGAAAATCCGGAATCTTATCGCGATGCTGCGATCCACGGGATTCGCGGCCTGCTCGGTCTCGGGCCGACGGAGCAAATACCGTCCGATCGCATTGGCGACATTCGAATGGGCACGACCGTGGCGACCAACGCGCTTCTGGAACGCAAAGGTGACAGGGTCCTTTTATTGATCACCAAGGGATTTCGCGACGCGCTTCGCATTGCCTACCAGGCACGCCCTGACATTTTTGCCAAGGAGATCGTTCTGCCGGAACAGCTCTACGAGCGGGTCGTGGAAGTCCGCGAACGCATTCGCGTGGATGGTTCGATCGAGGTGCCGCTCGAGACGAGCGCTGTAGAGCAGGCAATTGCCAGAGCAAGGATTGATGGGATTGATGCGGTCGCGATCGTGTTCATGCACTCCTACAAATATCCGCAGCACGAAAAAGTGGTCGCGGACCTTTGCCGGGCAGCGGGATTCAAGCAGATTTCGGTGAGCCATGAGGTCTCGCCGCTGCTCAAGCTCGTCGGCCGGGGCGATACGACGGTCGTGGACTCCTATCTCTCGCCCATTCTATCTCGGTATGTTCAACAGGTGGCAAGCGAACTCGGAGTAGAACAGGCCGGAAAAACGTCGCCGCGACTCAATTTCATGATGTCATCGGGAGGCCTGACCGCCGCCCATATGTTTCAGGGCAAGGATGCACTCCTTTCAGGGCCTGCCGGCGGTGTGGTTGGTATGGTGGAGACTGCAAAACTTGCCGGATTCCATAAGGTTATCGGCTTTGACATGGGGGGTACCTCAACCGATGTGGCCCACTATGATGGCGAGTACGAACGCGTCTTCGATACCGAGGTAGCAGGCGTTCGTGTTCGGGCGCCGATGATGCGCATTCATACCGTCGCTGCCGGCGGCGGCTCCATCCTTCATTTTGAGACAGGTCGCTTCCGCGTTGGTCCCGATTCGGCGGGCGCCAATCCCGGACCCGCCTGCTATCGTCGTGGCGGGGAGTTGGCGGTAACGGACGCCAACGTCATGCTTGGAAAACTGCAGCCGGATCTGTTTCCCGCGATCTTCGGGCCGGACCAGAACGAGCCGCTCGATATCGGCGCGGTGCGCGAGAAGTTCGAGGCAATGTCTGCGCGAGGCACCAGCGGACACGGTCCGGAGAGCGTCGCGGAAGGCTTCATAAAAATCGCGGTTGAGAATATGGCCAACGCCATCAAGAAGATCTCGGTACAGCGTGGCTACGACGTGACAGGCTACCTCTTGAACTGCTTCGGTGGTGCGGGTGGGCAACACGCCTGCCTCGTTGCCGATGCCCTCGGCATGTCGACGGTGTTGGTTCACCCGTTTTCCGGTCTGCTGTCTGCTTACGGCATGGGCTTGTCGTCGATCTTCGCATCCCGTCAACAAGCGTTCATTGAGCCTCTTTCGGAAGCGTCGCTCCCAGAACTTGACCGCTTGATCAAAACCCTGAGGATCGGTGTTCGTGACGAATTGAAGGCGCAAGGCATTTCGCCCGATGCTATGGAGTTCAGGCCCGTCCTCGCCTTGCGATACGAGGGTACGGATACTGCGCTCCCGGTCGATTTTGGCCCTGGTTCGATATCCGATGCCAGGACCGACTTCGAGCGGGCGCACAAGGCGCAGTTCGGCTTCGTCTATGACGGGAAAGCGGTCGTCGTTGAATCCGTGAGCGTCGAGGGAACCGACCGATCCGAGGGCCGCAATCAGGAGGCAAGTCACGAGGCGGCGGCAAGTCCTGCCCGTGCCTCAGAAACTCGGCCAGTCTTCTTCGAAGGCTCCTGGCGTGATACCGGCGTCTTCAGGCGAGAGGATCTCTTTCCGGGTTGCCAGGCACTCGGCCCGGCACTTGTCATTGAAGCCAATCAAACAATCGTCGTCGAGCCGGGATGGCGGGCGGAGATCACCTCGAATAACCACGTGCTGCTCCGCCGTGTTGAAGCGAAGAAGAATGTAGCCGCCCTTGGGACCGATGCCGATCCGATCATGCTGGAGATATTCAACAATCTCTTCATGTCCATCGCCGAACAGATGGGTGTCACACTTCAAAACACCGCCTATTCCGTCAACATCAAGGAACGATTGGATTTTTCGTGTGCTGTCTTCGACCGAACCGGCGCGCTCGTAGCCAATGCACCGCATATGCCGGTTCACCTGGGATCCATGGACCGGTCAGTAGAGACAATAATCAAGTTGAACGCAGGGCGCATCCACCCGGGCGATGTGTTTGCTCTCAACGCCCCGTACAACGGCGGAACACATCTCCCCGACATAACAGTCGTCACGCCTGTGTTTGATGACGCAGGATCCACGATCCTGTTTTATGTTGCTTCGCGCGGACATCACGCCGATGTTGGCGGAACAGCGCCGGGCTCAATGACCCCGCTCGCAACGACCGTCGAGGAAGAAGGCGTTCTCTTCGATAACTTTCAACTCGTCGAACGCGGTCGCTTCCGTGAATCCGAACTGCTCGAGCTACTGACAAATCATCCTTATCCAGCGCGCAATCCGCAACAGAACATCGCCGATCTAAAGGCTCAAATTGCTTCAAATGAAAAGGGCGTGGCGGAACTGCGCAAGATGGTTGCTCATTTCGGCCTGTCGGTGGTCGAAGCCTATATGGGGCACGTCCAGGACAATGCGGCTGAAAGCGTGCGCCGGGTCATCGAGCGGTTGCCGGACACCGCCCAGTACGACTATCCAACCGACACCGGTCAGCTGATCAGGGTCAAGATTACAGTCGATCGCCAGAGCCGTGAAGCGACCGTGGATTTCACTGGAACGTCGGCGGTTCAGGCCAACAATTTCAATGCGCCCGAGCCGGTCACCCGCGCTGCCGTTCTCTATGCTTTCCGCGTGATGGTCGAGGCCAATATCCCGATGAACGCGGGCTGCCTGAGACCAATCAACATCATCATCCCCGACGGCTGCATGCTAAAACCGGCTTATCCGGCAGCGGTTGTCGCCGGAAATGTCGAGACTTCGCAACATGTCACCAATGCGCTTTTCGGCGCCATGGGGGCGATGGCCAATGCGCAGGGAACGATGAACAATCTGACTTTCGGAAATGCGAGATACCAATATTACGAGACAATATGCTCGGGTTCTCCTGCAGGACAGATGAATGATGGACGGGGTTTTGCCGGAACGGCTGGCGTGCACACTCACATGACGAATTCGCGGCTCACAGATCCGGAGGTCCTGGAGCTTCGGTTCCCGGTTCTTCTGGAAGATTTCCACATCAGGCCGGGTTCAGGCGGCAAAGGCACCTGGAACTCGGGCGACGGAACGCAACGAACCATTCGCTTTCTCGAGCGGATGGAATGCGCCATTTTGTCCTCCCATCGCAATCAGCCGCCTCGCGGGATAAGCGGGGGCGGTGACGGTCGTCTGGGCGCAACGAGAGTGTTGCGACTGGATGGCAGCGTGGAGACGTTGAAGGCAAGCGATCAGACGGTTTTGGAGGCCGGCGAGGCGATTACGGTCACGACGCCAACGGGCGGCGGCTTCGGACCCTGATGGTCATCCGCCCGCTATAGAGCCTCCAGCGGAGCCCCATCATCCCAGACATTGCCCCGCCATATGCATGGCCCCTTACCTGTTGAAGGGCATCAACTTGATCGGTGCAATGTTCGTGGCTCACGTATTCTTCGAAGGAGTTCCCGCCACGGACCGCGGGTTCCAACGATGGCTCAGCGTCGTCGCATCGGTCGCGCCAAAGGAAAGTGAAAGCATGATAGCGGCTCGGTAGCTTCGGATAAGAACGAGACCGACGAAGGCAAGGCCGCGCGCCCTCCAACCGTTCAATCGGTCTGAAACGCAAATTCGCCTCACTTCTGCAACGGGAGAAAGAGCAACGGCGACGGCTCGCACTATCCAGCGCAACCTCCAGCCACGCTGCCCCTTTGCACGGGCGAGGTCATGGGCAGTGTGTCGTTGCCACTTCAGGCCCAATTCAGAAAAACTCTTGCGAGCCGGATGGTAGGCAATCATTCTCTCGCAATAATGTGTCCGATAGCCTTGCTTTAACGCTCGTTGTCCCCAATCACGATCCTCGGCAATATCGATGCCACCGAATTCGCCAATCGAGGCAAAAATCTCAGTGCGTACTGCCAGATTGCCCGTTCCCGTAAATCCTTGCTTTTCAATGTACTCTTTCATGCGATACGCGAATACGCTTTCGTAGGCTTCGAGAAGTGTCGGATGCTTTGGGTCTTCACACCCGATCCGTACGTCTCCGCCAAGGATGGACTTGCTTGTATCCGCGCAGAACTGATGCGTGATTTCATCTAGCCAGCCGTCTGCGGCAACACAGTCAGCATCGATGAAAGCCAGGGTGTCTCCCGCAGCGTTTGCTACACCGAGATTTCTGGCAGGGCCTGGACCAGGCACTGGTTGCGACAGAAGTTTGACATTTGGAAAGGCAGCGCAAATCTCCGCTGGCATCTCTCTGGACCCGTTGTCCACCACGATTATCTCGAACGGAAGCCCAGGGTTAGTCTCGCGTGTCAGCGACATCAAGCAACGTCGAAGCAATTCGGGTTGGTCAAGATGCGGGATAATGACGCTTATCATCGACGCCCAACCTCCTGCGAAATACTGTGCGATAGGCTGTCAGATAGCGACGAGCTTCGTTCGCCCATTGGAACTCACGATCGGCGACGGATCGCCCGACGGCTGACATCTCCATGCAGCGCTGTGGATCGTCCACAAGCGCGAGAATTCCGGTTGCGAGTGCTTCTGGCGAATGCTCCTTGACCACAAGCGCCGCTTCTGTTGCATCACGCGTGGCTTGCCGAAGATTGAACTGAACGATGGGAAGGCCCAGCATCATGTATTCAAAGACCTTGTTCATGGAGAGCTTGTCGTTGAATTCATTGGGTGGGTCAGGAATGATTCCAATGTTTAGTGCAGACAGGTGAGCCATGAGGGGCTGGCCACTCAAATAGCCACTGAAGCGAACGGCATCGCCGAGGTTGAGGTCGGTCGCGAGCTTTTTCAGTCGGCTAAGCTCCGGACCGTCACCAATGATGAGGCCGTGGACATCGTCTCTCTTGCGATGATGGACAATCTCGGCGAGGGCGCGGACCATGGTCTCAACCCCGTCCTGTTCGCCCATAATGCCGAGATAGCCGACCAGGTGCTTGCCGGGGACAACGAGCGACTGATCAGGAATAGTGCGCCGAAACCGTGAAGCTTCTGGGTAGCTTTTGACGACAACTACACGATCGGGTGCCATCCCACCGCGAGAGATTGCAATGTCACGGAACGTCTCGTTTGTCGCAATACTGACATCGGCCAACCGGAAGGTCTGCCGTTCAAAGAAGCAGAGCAATCGGTGAAAGATGTCCTTGCGTCCGAACTTGGTAGCGTAAAGCTCCGGGCTGAGATCGTGATGGTCGAATACAAAGCGGGTGCCGAACAGCAATTTGTGGATCAGGGCAACGAGGAACATCAGATCGGGGGGATTGCATGCCTGAATGGCGTCAATCGACTGGCGCCGCCGGACGCGGAATGAAAGACGTGTCTGATGAAACAGCGCGAGGCAATACTCTCTCAAGTAGCCAGTCGCGCTGGTGGCTTCCCGAAGCGGATGTCGGTAAATGTGGATGCCGTCCAGAACTTCATAGCTTTTGTCGTACCCTTTTCCTTTGGGGCAAATCACGGACACCTCGTATCCGGCGTCGTTTAGGGCCTGGGCTTCCTGCCATACTCTACGATCGAACGGAACCGGCAGATTTTCGACCAGGATCAGAATGTGATGGTTGCTAGGAATGGCGGCCTCCCGCGTGTTGAAAACACATCAAGGCTCAAAGATACGGCCCTGCCGGGACGGCATTCCAGTTAGCAAACCGGTTAAAAAAGGCGGCTTTTAGTTTATCCGTGGTTCACCCATAAGGGTATCTATGAATCAGCCCAGTATTATATGTAAAAATGCCCAATAAATGTCATGTGTACATGCGTTCCAAAAGGAAAATAGGCGGTGCCGGAGGGTGTTTGCAAAGAAAAAGATGGAAGTATATTGCTTTGTCCGATTTCTTCTGGCGACGTGCAGCGGGTGGCGAACTTCCTGCATGCAGAACTAAATGGGAAATTGTCACCAGCGACGTGGGCCTCAGCGATACGACCGTCTTGGAAGTCGACATCCCCCAATCACGGGTACATGCTGATTGCAGGCGACCAAATCGTCGGTGTGTATGTTGCTTTTTATTCCGAGCGCCGTGTTGGGCAAACCGTCGAGAAGTTCTGCAACCTGAGTGCCTGGTGTGTCCTGGATGGCTATCGGGCTCATGGTTTACGACTCCTGAAAGCACTCCTCGGCCAGGGCGGCTACACGTTCACGGACCTTTCGCCGAGTGGCAACGTCGTCCCGCTCAACCGCCGGCTCAAATTTCAGCTTATCAATACTGCCGTTTCTATGGTGATAAACCTTCCTCGCCCGAGGTGGGGAAGCGGCGTTTCGATCATCACCGATCCTCATCTGATCGAGCGTTATCTCGACGCTGGCAATCTCGCTATCTACAGGGATCACGCTCTTGCTCCGGCCGCGCATCATCTCGTTGTGACAAAGGGCGATCGTTGCTGCTACGTCATCTTTCGCAAGGATACGCGCAAACGGATGAGGGTGTTTGCGTCGATCTTGCATGTCGGGGACCGCGACCTTTTCGCGGAGACTGCTCACCACGTCTACAGCTATTTGCTAACGCGCTTTGGGATTGTCGCGACCTTTGTCGAAGAGCGTTTTGCCGACGTGCACCCAAGACTCTCCATCTCGCTTCGATCTCCGCGTCCCCGGATGTTCTTGAGTGATCGGGTGTCTCCAAGCGAGGTCGATTACCTCTACAGCGAACTTACCTGCGTACCCTGGTAGTGAGGAGTTTCGAGACCAATGCAGCCGACGATCAAGATCAATATTTCCGATCTGCTTCGCCACGGGGCAGCTTCGTTCGGCAATTCTCCTGCCCTGACCTACAAGAATATCACCACTGGCTACGTTGAGCTTTGGCAAAGGGCCTCCGGATTTGCATCAGCCCTTGATGCCCTCGAGACGTCCGCGGGTGACCGGGTGGCAGTTTTCCTCGACAAGCGGCTAGAGACTGCCGTCTCCATATTCGGTACTGCTGCAACCCGCTGCGTAACGGTGCCCATCAACCCCATTCTCAGACCACAGCAAGTCGCCTACATATTGGCTGACTGTGATGTCAGGGTATTGGTCACGTCCGCAGATCGTCTGGCCCAACTCCAGGGAAACCTTGCAGGAATTCCATCGCTCCAACATGTCATACTTGTCGATGGCACAGGCACGGAAGTACAAAAGGACGGTACCTACCCGGCCATCCACTCTTGGATCGAGATCGTTCCGACGGAGGCTGCACCTCCGTTGCCAAGAGGCGTTGATTGTGACGTTGCTGCCATTCTCTACACATCTGGAAGTACCGGCAAGCCGAAGGGGGTCGTTCTCAGCCATCGCAACATGATCGTCGGCGCTGAGAGCGTAAGTCACTATCTCGGGAACAGTCCGCACGACACTATTCTGTCAGTGCTACCGCTGAGTTTCGATGCGGGACTAAGCCAGCTTACGACAGCCTTCAACTCGGGCGCACACGTCGTTCTCATGAACTATCTTTTGCCTGGTGATGTCGTACGGCTTTGCGAGAAGTACAACGTGACCGGCATTACCGGCGTTCCGCCTTTCTGGATCCAGGTTGGAGCTCTCGACTGGCCAACTGAAGTCGGTGCCAGGCTACGCTACTTTGCAAATACCGGTGGGAGAATGCCGAAGGCAACACTCGACCGGCTGCGCGCGTCCTTCCCCAATGCGCTTCCATATCTCATGTATGGCCTGACGGAGGCTTTTCGATCAACCTATCTCGATCCGACCGAGATCGACCGTCGACCGGATTCGATCGGCAAGGCGATCCCCAATGCAGAAATTCTCGTCGTGCGGCCAGACGGGACGCTTTGCAGTCCTGGCGAACCCGGCGAACTGGTGCATAGGGGGCCACTCGTGGCGCTTGGATACTGGAACGATCCTGCCCGCACCAGCGAGCGCTTTCGGCCATGGCCTGGAACGGGTTCAACCTGGCGGCAACCGGAAATGGCGGTGTTTTCGGGAGATACGGTGGTTCGTGATGAAGAAGGCTTCCTGTACTTCGTCGGTCGTCGGGATGAAATGATCAAGACGTCCGGCTACCGTGTCAGCCCGACCGAAATCGAGGAAGTCGCCTACGCAACGGGTCTGGCCCGTGACGCCGTTGCGATGGGAATCGATGATCACGCGCTCGGCCAACGGATTGTACTGGTTGCTAGCCCGGTTGCCGAGACACTCGACGTGGGTGCGCTGTTAACGGCGTTCAGACATCGCCTGCCGCAATACATGGTGCCTTCGAAAGTTATCGAAATGGCATCCATTCCAACCAATCCGAACGGCAAGTTCGACCGCGTACTCTTGAGGGAGCAACTGGGACAGTGAGCGCACATCCTTCCGTAGACATGTTCGACGTCGCCGAAGACTGTCTGGCGGTCGGAGGGATACGCCTCGATCGCCTGGCCGAGCGCGTCGGGACCACACCGTTCTTCGCCTATGATCGCCGATTGATCACAACGCGGGTCGCCTATCTTCGTTCGGTTCTGCCGAAGGACGTCAGGCTGAGTTATGCCATTAAGGCCAATCCGATGCCGGCGGTAGTCCAGCACCTGGCAGGTCTTGTGGATTCACTGGATGTCGCTTCCGCATTCGAAATGAAGACAGCGCTCGATACCGTGATGCCCGCTTCCAGCATAAGTTTTGCCGGGCCTGGCAAGACGTCGGCTGAACTGATCCAGGCAGTCGCCGCTGGTGTGACGATCGAGATGGAATCGGAGACCGAGGCTCAGCGCGTTATCGAGGCCGGAAGTCGCCTCGGCATCACACCAAGGGTGGCCTTGCGGGTGAACCCGAATTTCCAGGTCAAGGGATCAGGGATGAAAATGGGTGGTGGGCCGCAACAGTTTGGCGTTGATGCCGAAGCGGTACCGTCACTCCTTGGTAAGCTTGCCGACGCGGATCTGGATTTCCTCGGGTTTCATGTATTTGCAGGTTCGCAAAACCTTCACTCGGATATCCTCTGTGAAGCCCTGTCACGCAACGTCGAGCTCCTGCTAGAGCTATCGGGCAGCTGTGGCAAGCCTGTTCGCTACCTCAATCTTGGCGGCGGGTTCGGCATTCCCTATTTCGAAAAAGATAATGCGCTGGATATTCTGCCTTTTGGAGCGAGGCTCAACCAGCTGATCGAAACCGCCATTCGTCCGTCATTACCGGAAGCGAAGGTGACCATTGAGCTTGGCCGTTACCTCGTCGGCGAGTCGGGCGTTTACGTCACGAGGGTGGTTGACCGCAAAGTCTCTCGAGGACGAACTTATCTGGTCGTCGACGGCGGGCTGCACCATCAGCTGGCGGCCTCTGGCAATTTTGGCCAGGTGATCCGTCGCAACTATCCGATCGCCATCGGCAACAAGATGAACAGGCCAGAGCGTGAGACGGTATCAGTGGTCGGTTGCCTTTGCACGCCCCTCGATCTCCTCGGCGACAACGTCCTTTTGCCGCCGACCGATGTCGGCGATCTTGTCGTTATCTTCCAAGCAGGCGCTTATGGCCTGACAGCCAGTCCCACCGCATTTCTCGGGCATCCGACGCCGCCGGAGGTCCTTGTCTGACTCGCCGCTACCGCGCCACCATCCTAAATCAACAATCATTGTGAGGCATCATGAACACTTCAACATTCGAGTCCGTTAAAGATGTCATCGCTGAAACGCTTGGCATTGAAGACCGGGCCCGCATCGCGGACCCCTCAACCCCACTATTCGGCCATCTGCCGGAACTTGATTCATTTGCCGTGCTGAGCCTTGCCGCTGCTCTCGAGTCTCATTTTGGTATCCACATCGACGATGATGACTTCAGCGCGGAGCTCTTCGAAACGGTCGGCTCACTTGCATCATTTGTGGACGAGCATTGTGCGAAGTCGCAGGTCGCCGTCGCATAAGGTTCCGAAAGGAAACGGCAGGCAGAGCAGGCGTCCTGTTCGTAAATCGCACAAAGCAAACTGAACGGGTGAGGGGAAACATGTCAGCGTTAACATGCACCACGTTTTATCCGCTGGGCACGAGCGAAACGGATGCGAGTGTTGCTGTCGTCATAGTGACATTCAACAGTGCCGATGCTCTGCCGGCGTTGTTGGATTCGCTTGTCGATGGCCTGAAGGGCTTGGATCGCTTTGAAATCATCGTTGTCGATAACGATTCTAAGGACGGGTCGGCAGAGATCGCTGAGGCCCATCCGCTGCACCCCACCGTCGTCCGTACGGGAAGAAATGCCGGTTATGCGGCGGCGATCAATATTGGATCGGAAAGATCAGATGCCAATGCCCATTTACTAATTCTGAATCCGGACCTCCGGCTGTATCCAAACGCGGTAAAGCCGCTCATTGAAGTCGCGACAGCGAAGGCGGGAGTGGTCGTTCCGATCAACTACAAAGAGGATGGGACGATCGATCCTACGCTGCGACGTGAACCTTCGATCATCACAGCCTGGGCAGACGCTATTCTCGGGGGCAAGTTGGCTGCGCGCCTTGGGGTGGGTGAAATTGTCGGTGAGCTGCGCCATTACGACCAGCGCAGACCCGTCCAATGGGCAACTGGATCGGCGCTGCTCGTAACGGCCGAGGCCCGAAAAGCCGTCGGGGCATGGGACGAATCGTTTTTCCTTTACAGCGAAGAGGTGGACTATCAACGCAGAATCCGCGAAGCAGGATTTGAGATCGTCTATGAACCGCGTTCGAAGGTTATGCACGCCAGTGGCGGAAGTGGTACTGGCCCTCGGCTCTTCGCCTTGCTGACTGCCAACAGAATTCGTTATTACCGCCGCCACCATGGGGTGCTGCGAACTTCGATATTCAAGTTGGGGGTGATCATTGGACATGCCGCAAGGATGTGGCGCGGAGCGTCTCATCGTGCCGCGTTAATGAGCGCGTTGATGCCAGGTCGGTCAGCTGCCGCGTTTGTGGAAAGTACACGAGGCTAGGCATGGCGAGGGAAGGTGAACGCCGTATCATCAACTTCCATGGGATTGGAGAGCCGCTACGTGAGCTTGAGCCCGGCGAAGCCGATTATTGGCTCACTCGCGATCGCTTTCTAACGATCCTCGACCGCATTGCATCTCATCCCGAACGGGAAGGAATATCCATCACTTTCGATGACGGCAATGCCTCCGACCTTCTGATCGCGGCACCCGAATTGCAACGGCGCGGTCTCCGGGCAGAGTTTTTCGTCCTGGCCGGCCGCATTGGGAAGACGGGTTCACTTTCTGTAAGCGATATTCGCGCCCTTATCGCCATGGAAATGCGGATCGGGAGCCATGGTGTCGCTCATCGCGATTGGACGCGGCTCAGTGCCGGTGAGCTTCACTACGAACTCGCAGCGTCAAAAGAGCAACTCGAGGGAATTTGTGGTTGCGCGGTGAACGCAGCCTCAATTCCATTTGGATGGTACAACGCCGCCGTTCTCAAGCAGATACGCGATACGGGATACAGAGCTGCCTATTCCAGTGGGGGAGGAACCGCTGAGATATCTGAGTTTCTAAAACCCAGGAACTCGATGCGATCAGGTATCGCGGACGGCACGCTGGACGAAGTTCTTGTGGGACAAATCCCGTTCTGGAGAAGGCTTCGCAATACAGCCCGAACGAAGTTTCGAGTTTAGGCAGTGCTACCACCAGGTTGTGAGGCGGGCGGTGGTTCTCGAAAAAAACTAGTTTGCAGGGAGAGAATTAAATGGCGAAGTTGCTGCTGGTGGCGCCGACGTGCAATGGCGAGGACGTTGGCGAGGCATGGGTGGCGTATCAGTGGGCTCGGCGGCTGGGCGACCGACACGATGTGACGTTGCTGACCTATTACAAGAAAGGTGCAACACCTGTCTCGCAGCAACTGACCAACGTGAAAATAGTCGAATGGCGCGAACCACCAATGCTCGGCCGGGCAGAACGCCTGAACAGCATCCTAAAGCCTGGCTACGTGCCCTTCTACTACCGCGCACGACGCTGGATACGCCAGGCGATTTCGGAGGGAGTTCGGTTTGACATCGTGCACCAGCCGGTGCCAGTCGCAATGCGGTATCCCTCACCCGCGGCAAATCTTGGCCTACCCCTGGTAATCGGACCGGTCGGAGGTGGATTGCCCACCCCGCCGGGGTTTGTTGCAGAGGATCGCTCGGCACCCTGGTACACGAAGCTGCGCAACTTCGATCGCTATCGCCTTCGCTGGGATCCGTTGTTGCGTGGCAGTTTCGCAAGCGCTGACTGCATTCTCGGCATTGCCAGTTATGTCGAGGAATTGCTGTCTCCGGTCCCTATGCGGCGCTTCGAAGTTATGAGCGAAACGGGGATCGATGAGGTTCCTCCTGCGATTGACAGGTCCACACGATCGGGCACAGTGCGGTTGCTATATGCCGGACGTCTAGTCAGGACCAAGGGAGCCCGCGACATTATCCGAGCGATGGCGATGCTTCGCGATCTGCCTGTTGAGTTGGCAATAGTAGGAGATGGTCCCGATCGCAGAGAATGCGAGACCTTGATTTCGTCGCTCGACCTCGGCAATCGGATCCAGCTCTTCGGCTGGCGCGCCAAAAGCGAGCTTCCGCAATTTTATCGCGATGCCGACGTGTTTGTTTTTCCCAGTTATCGAGAACCAGGCGGAAATGTTGCCCTTGAGGCAATGAGTTTTTCGTTGCCGCTGATCGTGGTTGACCGTGGTGGTCCCGGTAGTGCGACATCGGATCTCTGCGCAATCAAGCTCGGCGTTTCTACTCCAGTTGCGCTCGCCAATGACATAGCAGGTTCAATCCGCAAGCTTGTGGAGAACCCCGAGTTGCGCGCGCAAATGTCCGCGGCGTCCTACGCCCATGCGAAGAAGACGGCCCTGTGGTCAGCCAAACTTGACCGCATGGATGCGATTTACGCTGAACTCATGGACAATGCCAGGAGAGTTGTTCGTCAGCGGTTAACTTAGGTCACAGCTTCGCGCACTCACGTGCTGAGAGCTTTGGGAACTAGTCCATTCGTAGGGCACGGTCATCGGAAGGATTAATCGCTGTTGGCAGTGAATATGACTACTGTTCCTTCTTGGTCAGTTCCGGATGGCCGGCGAGGGGGAAGGAGACGGTGCAAAAATGATAGCAACTAGGTATCGCTCGTCACGGTCAGCCCAGCCAATTTTGCGCAGATCTGACGTAGGCGTTCGGTTGCCAGCAAACGGTCCTGCAGCGACCGGAGAGCAATCTTCCGAAAAGCAACTTGCCGCTCGGTTGGCATGGCCTGTCAAGCTTTTCCTGGGAGGCCTGCTCGTCCCTTGGGTCTTTCCGATTGGGCCGGTTAATCTGTCTACCTATCGGATCATCCTCCTGTTCGCAATCCTGCCGTGCATTATCATGTGGTCAAAAGGGAAGGCGGGAAAAAAAAGAGCCGCTGATTTCGGCCTTATTCTCTTTTGTTCGTGGGCAGCTATGTCATTTGTCATTGTCCAGGGTATTGACCAGGCAATTGAGCCCGGCGGTATTCTCTTCATCGAAACGATGGGGTCGTACCTGCTGGCACGGGTTTGCATTCGCAATGCTCAGGACTTCCGCAACATGGTTGTGTATGTCGCCAAGCTTATCGTAGCCATGCTCCCTTTTACTATGTACGAATGGATCACCGGGACCAATCTGCTGCTTCTCGCGTTCGGATCAGTATTCCGGACGGAGGCAATAACGTGGATGGCGCCCAGGATGGGTTTTTCGCGTGTTCAGGGGCCTTTTAATCATTCGATACTATTCGGTACCTTTTGTGGGAGCATGTTCGCGCTCACGTTCTTGACGACAAAAGGAAAGCTATCGGGCATTTCGCGCGGCGTTCTAACGAGTCTAGTGGGATTTTCAGCATTCCTGTCCATGTCTTCGGCGCCAATGGCTGGAGTGCTTTTTCAGATCGCCCTGCTGTTGTGGAACAAGGTGCTTGGCGGATTCGCCGCTCGGTGGAAGCTGCTCTGGGCGATTGCGTTTGTCGGCTATCTCATTGTTGAGCTTGGCTCCAATCAAACGCCGGCGCAGTTCTACATTTCGCATTTCACGTTCGACCAGCAGACGGGCTGGTATCGGCTTTGGATCTGGGAGTATGGGTCCGCATCCGTCGCTAATCATCCAATTTTCGGAATCGGGCTGGGTGATTGGGCGCGGCCATTATGGATGTACGGAAACAGCGTTGACAATTTCTGGTTGTTGATGGCCATGCGGCATGGTCTGCCTGGCTTCATGTTCCTGGTCCTATCCCTCCTTAGTATCTGGCTCTCTATCGCGAAGAAAACAGATGTCGATCCAGATGTGGACGCCTGCCGGACGGCTTATCTCATCTGCATGGGAGCATTTGCTTTTGTTGGCTCGACCGTGCACTTCTGGGTGGCCGCATACGCTTGGTTTTTCTTTCTTGCCGGCTCCGGTGTATGGATGCTCGATTGCAACCTCAGCCATCGAGCACAGTCCCGCAATAGCAACGATCGCAAGGTGCAGGGCCGCTATCGTGTTGTCCCTGCCGGCGCCCGGCATGCCAAGCGCTTATCTACATCGCAAGCGGGTCAAAAATTGGACAAGTAAATGGGTCGCGGTGTTGCAATTCAGTCGCAAGGAAGGAACAGGGCCGAAGAAGTGGGCCGCTGATTTGCAGGATCGCAAGCCGCGCAACGTCGTCCATGATCGCCTGGGCAATGATGGTTTTGGGAGAGCTGTATAGCGCAGCGCTCAGGATGAGACGGTTGCGACAATCTGGATGAGACTCTTATGTCGCGATCGGCGTGATCGTATCGTGCTGATTGTCGCTGGCAAGAGTCTCGTCGTGTTCTGATTGCCGCTCCGCGACAAACTGGGAAGAGCTTCTGATTGTCGCGAAGGCGGCAGGTTCTGCAACGCCGGCGTTTGGCTTCCATGGCGGAAGGTCGGCGATTGCTTTCGACGTTCATTTCGAAGATCGTTGCTTGATGAACAAGTCGGTCCACAGCGGCAAGCGTCACGGCCGTGTCCGGAAAGACGCGGTTCCATTCTCCGAAGGACTGATTTGCGGTGATCACGATGGGACGCCGCTCATAAGTTCGAAGAGCACGCTGGCTTCGGCCTGGTCCTTGTTGACGTCGACCAGATCGTCGAGGATGAGCAGACCGAACTTGTCGAGCTTTGCAATGGCGGATTCGATGACCTGGGCCTTTGAGGCCATTGGCACGGCGTCGTATGCGAAGATGTCAACCGTCTTTCCAGGCGGCAGATGCGCCTCGGCGAGGTGACGTTCGATCCTGCGATGCGCCCATTCAGCCAGTTCATGCTCGGCGAAGGTCGGGAGGAAGCGAGCCGCGGGCCACCCGTCACAATTGGCCTGTTCGGCAAATTGCGGCCACAGCGTTTTGATCGTCGGCAACCGGAGCTCCTTGAGCATGATGCCGAGGCGGGCTTCGTCTATGGTGTTGTGAACGTTCATGCGACCTCTCCCGCGTAGGCAGCCCCCATCAGGGCTTCATGGCTATTGAGCGATGCGAGTTGCACATGAACCGGCGGCAAGTGGTCCGGCTCCGGGCCGAACATCGCTCTCAAGGCCACCAGGTCGGGCAATTTGTGGCGTCGAGCGTTCTGGCAAGCTCCTCAGCCAGTTCACGCTCGCAACCGATCATGAGCCGGCGCCAGCAGTTCGACGGTGGTCTTGCAAGCCTGCCGGTCAGGCAGTTGCTCGATGAGAGCGTCGAAAGCCCTGCGATACACCGGCCGGGGAAGAGCCTATCGCGATAGACCAGGTTGCGAAGCGCCATCGGTCTTTTTGCGCAGAGAGTGGATCACTTGGTGATAGTTGACGACCTCGCCATGTTTGCCACTCGCGTTGGCGCGACGTGCGGAGGACGCCGCAGCATCTCGTAAACGGCGACCGCACGATTGGGGTGACGCCGACCGCGGGCTGCTTGTTCTGCGACGGAAGGCGCTATACATGCCTGCACCCACCAACTCGCTACCCACCAAATGTCTTTGCCAAGCGGAGGCCGTCGATACATGCCCCTTTGAGGTGGACAAGGATTAGGTATTCATTTGCCGGTCTGCCGGATGTGCCGATCCTCGAACTGCTTGGGGCTGGAATCTTTCGATCCAACTACTGCGCTGGCTCTTGCTTTGAGCGGGCCCACAAATCGAGTGGCCACTTGTTCCAGTCAAGGCGACCGGTAGTTCCGGTTGTCAGGCATCATTGGGCGTTTGGCGGAAGCGCCGCCAATGTTGTCGCAAACCGGGCATCCGGTTTCCGAGCTCCCGCCTGATCCGCCTAACTTCCGTTGCGATCAACATGTAAGACTGCTGGTGAAGTGGCAAAAAACCGAAGTCGGGACGCCGATTGTAACGCTGGAGGGTGTAATCTTCAGGCGCTGGTTCAGCAACAAGCTCAAAGGCAGCAACTCTGTTGTCGAGGATATTTACCAGCTTCCAGCTGGGGTCAGAGATCATATATCGATAAACACAGGCAACGGCAGGTATAGGAATATCATCCAGCAAAAGATGTCCGCCGACCTTCAGCAGTCTCGTTGCGTAGTGCCAATCGATAACGGGATACGGGAACGCGTGCGCACCATCTATGAATATGTAGTCGAAGGTTCGCTCAGCACTGTCACTCCAGAGTTCGATATGGTCGGAAGAGTTGGATTTCTTTGATACTGCGTCCGCCCCTAGATTGTCCGCGAACCATGCGTCCCACCCTGCCATCCGTTCGGGCCGATTAGAGATCCTCGGCAAAACGTCGTCCGAGAAACCCGCTTCGAATTCCAGGTGCGGATTGTCTATTCCAATTTCACGAAGATAGCTCAGCACTCGTTGGTGCTCATCATGAGTTGGGCTGATAACGGTGTGGTGCGCTCCCTTTGAAGCAAAGACAACAGTAGATGCGCCGCATCCGGTTTCTAGAGTACGCATGCCTTTGGACACCGAGCGTTGTATCTCACGCAATGTCTCCGGAGCAGCGTTCCAGCGCTGTGTTCCGCCCCAATGGAAGATAGGCTGATTTCTTTCTAGAGCCTCTACTATGTTCATAAATGCCCCCCGTAGGCTGTAACCATGGCACATTTTCTCAACGAGCATGGGGGTGGGACTAACCGGCGTCAACACAGCAAACTACATTCATCGGTGTATTGAATATCCCCAATTAGTTGCAGATGGTAATGAAGTGGGCGGAAGTTCGGGTTGTTACACAGGGAGAATGCTGCCACCACCATTCRCAATGCGCCCGACCCCTGCCTTGCCCCCGGGGGGCAGCGCATATGTCTCAACCTCGTCGCGGTAGGCTGAGAAGCGAACCAGGCGTTCTTCGACCAGCCATTGCGCGTGCGTTGGCCCGGCGCGCGCCTAGTCAGGCTCGCGACAGATGTCTCGCCATCAAGCGTGTGACAAGCGAAGTGAAGATTTGACCCCGTACGGAGCCTCTCCTGTGAGCCGTTTGGCGTGTCTGACGCGTGCCGCCCGAAAGGTGGCCTGACTCGTCCGATGGTGCGTCCTTGGCCGGGAGGCCGCCAGCCGGCCGTGAAAAAGCGCTACGATCCGGCTAGGGGGCGGCAAATCCTCGGAATTGGTGGTGGCTTGCCTCGGGATTCGCATGATGGCGGACGCGATAATCTTGAGCGCTACGCCCGAAAATGTGCCGAACGCGCATTCCCAGCAGTTCTTCGTGATCCCGCCCCACGTGGCTTCTCACTTGACCAACTACCGACGGGGCCAGCGACGTATTGCTTACGCTGGATTCCTTTCGACTGTCCTCGATCTCCAGGCGTCGACGAGCTGCATCACCTTCCTGGACGCTCGCTTTGGATGTCGGATCGCCTCCTTGGCAGGCCGCCACATGTCTTTGTAGTTTCCGTATTTGTTGATCGGAATTTCCGATACTTCCTTCCAGAGACCTTCAATGGCCTGGAAATATATGTCGCCCTTGCGTCGCACTTCCGGCGGTAAGGATAGCATTTCCACATAATTCGCTCTCGATATCATGGGATGAATCTCGAGTTGCTTCGGCTTCACGTATGAATCGCAAAAGCCCCATGCGCTCATCCGTAGTTCAAGGTAAGCTAGATCCAATATGAAAAATGTGTCGAAATGGGCAAGGGGAGCAAGCCAGTTCTCCACCGCGCTTACCACCTCGTCGCTCCGTGGCAATTTCAACCTAGCCACCAGACCTTTGGCGTCTATGACTGTGTCGGGTCCGGCATTTAACCAGAGAAAGCCGCGGCCCACTTCTCCTCCAAGGCCGCCTACAAAGGGTCGTCCCTCGAGCGGCTCGACGCTCGGGTGCATTTTGACGTTGTTGCCGCCAACGCAGTGACCAGCTCTAAACCGCCAAAGATCCGCCTCTGCTTCAGTTGCCTCACGGTACGGTAGGACTTGATGGCGCAAGCCGAACTGGCGCGCCAGGCGCCTAGCGCAGGCGACATCCAAATCGGCGGTCGGAGCAGCCACGGTCACAAAAGTCAGGTTCGCGAGCATGTGCCGGGAACATGCCAGCAGGAGGCGCGAGTCATTGCCTGCAGTCAGCGCTACACTGGTACTGCCGACGCCTGAAAGGATCTCTATCGTTTTAGAAATGCGGCCGCACATTCGTGCGCAAGTCGACGCTGGATCTGGAGAGACCGCGATTGCGGCGACCGGCCAGTGGCGGCTTGCCGTCCAGTTGTCTAAATCCAGGTAGTGATTACAAAGAAGACGTTCGATGCCCTCGTGTGCTGTGAGGCCGGCCGTGAACCAACCGGCATCCTCAATGTCGAGGGTTTTGTAAAGTTCTGCTCGAAAACGCCTCTTATAGTCGACGGCGTTGAGAAGTGCCGAAGCGGTCGCGCCAGCAATTCTTGCCTCTGGATCATAAACCAGAGAGAGTGTGCCGTTGGCATCAAGGTAGATGCGTCTGGATCCGAGCGCGCTGAGGATGAACAGGAAGCTTCCAGCCAATCGATAAACGTTCTTTTCGACGAAATCATCCAGGTCTTGGACATCATCCAGCTTGACGTCGACTCTGTACTTCCCGTCGACAATAACGCCTCGATCAAGGTCGATGGGCATACCTAACAGCAAGCCGATGGATCGGTTGTCGGCATCCACTACCGGCACAACAGACGTTGTCGGGGCCAAGTTCAGGAACAGCGTGCCGAGTTGACGTTGCTGCCAGCCGTGCGGGCAGGGCTTGGCGTCAGTCGAAATAACGAACTGTCCATCAAAGTTATCTGGTCCTGGAAGCAACATATCTTTTTTCCTTGGAGGAGGATGCTTAAAGTAATACAGAGCAGACCGCATCCTCAGGCGAAGATTTCCAAGTTTACCCGATAGTGTTCATGAGCGTAAACGCACTCATGGGTCATCTATTTGGATGAAAACGAAAGTAATGGATACGTATCCGACAACGATTTTGCGTGTACGGATGTGTTCCAAACCCAGGAATTTGAAGACTACGTCCCATCCGCAGGGTTGACCTCAACTAAAGCGGACGCGCTCTAGACTAGTTGGCGGGCGGAACGGTCGCGCCGTCATCCCAGAGGTTGTTTTGCCAGAGGCTGCCCTCAGCATTGGAGTCGAATGAGGTGACTGGTCCGTAGATGCCACACTTGCCCATACCGCCACGTCGGAAGATGTTGTCGGTGAATACGATGTGATGCGCGTTTGGGTACGGCTTCCCTGTGGTGGAGCCGCCGTACACGCAGTACGAGCTTGCAGCCTGGCCGGTGAGTCCCTCGCGGGACTCGATCAGGTTGTCGGTGAACGTATTGTTGTTCACCGTGCCGAAGTCGCCATAGCCGGAGACTGCGGCAGAGCAGCCGGATCCTTCGCCACCGTTGGGGTTGGGGTAAGCGATGGCGTCGCAGGAGATCGTATTGTGCACGAATGTGCCGTGTGAGTCCTGCCGGATGCCGGACTCGTGGTCGATGCCACGTTTGTCACCGTACTGGCCGTGGATGTAGGAGTCGCGGATCTCGCAGGTGGTGTTGCAGTTGACGGAACGAGAGCCACCTGACACCTCGACGCGAAGGAGCTTGAACCTAGCCTCGCCAATCACGGTGGCCGTGGAGCCTGGCCCACGAACTTCAGAGTCTGTCAGGCTAAAGGATCCGTTCAGGTAGCAACAATCGGAGTACACTGTGCCGTTGATGATCGAGTTTGTAATGGCGGCGTTTGGACCAAGGAGCCGGAGCTGATCGCAGGTGATGACCTTGCGGTCGATCTTTACGTCTGCTGCAGTGATCGTGCAGGGCCCGGTGTACGGAGTAAGACTTGACTTGAGATTGTCCGGGACGCCCGTGTTGGTCTCGTTCGGGAAACTGCGTCCGAGGACGACCGTGCCACCACCCGTTGGGAGGGGGCTGGAGGTCGGGGTGGGATTTGAGGTCTGCGAGGCGTTCCGGGTCACTGAGGACGTCTTAGGAACTGTCGGGGTTCCGGACTGCGGAGCCGTGGACGAAGCGCTCGGAGTGGAGCTGATGGGTGGGGCGACCGCGCCGGCCCCGAAGTTCACGTCGATGAAGTCGTTTGAGGACTTGTAGACTGGGGTGTGGACCCTGATCCCGTTGCCGCAGGTGGTCGCACCGTTGCCAGTCATGAAGCTGCCCGGCCACGACGGGCTACCCGGTTTCCCGCGACTGATGCATTTGCCGTTGACGAACCGATCCCTGCCTAAAGAACTGACGGTGCAACAAGCCTCGCTGGCATCAGATTCGGTGACGTCGAGCGGGCCTTCCTCCTGGATGTTTCCGAAGCCGCGATAGCCCGCGCCTGGCCCTGAGCCAAGATTGACGGTCGTTGTCATCACCGCCGGGGTCGCAGCCGCGCTCGTGGCGAGCACCGATGCCGACGCTATCAACGCTGCAAGTGTCTTGATCGCCTTCGCCGTCGCGACCGCTGGCATAGTCGTCACGCTCCAGCCCGGTTTGCTCGCCAGGAACCGAAATGTATAGCTCTCTTGACCACGGGCGATATGAGGAGCCGGATATTCGGCGGATTATCTAGAAAACTTGCCATGAGAAACTTCCTCGCAGTGGATCTTTTCCCAAGCTTTAGAAAGTATCGACTCGCCCCGATCATCAGCATAGATCGTTGAATCTTCAAGTTTCTAAGTATAAGTCTGTTTTTTCTGAGTATACGCAGGTACCCAATCAACTCTCTTCGATCATTCATGGATATACTGTCGGCCGAGATAAAGCCAAGCACGACCGGTTCAGTATCCTCATATATGGTCGTGTGCTGAGCCAGCCGAATCGCGAATTCCCAATCCTCGTTGGCACTCGCGCACTCATCGAACCAATTCGTTCCGGGAAAGCAACCCTTCTGGAACAGCGCATTTTGAACGCTGATCCGGTTCTCCGTCAAAAGTCGGACCAGCTGATTCTCGTCTAAACGAAGCGGCCCCTCTGGCGGCGGTGCTTGCAACATGCGTGTGGGCCCGTAGTAAACAATTTTTGCTCCCGTCACAACCTGGACGTGCTCCGGCAATGACGTAAGGAGATTAAGCTGTCGCTCGAGTTTGTTGGGCAACCAAATATCGTCGCTGTCTTGAAAGGCTATGTAATCACCTGTTGCATGGGCAAGGCCCGTATTCCGCGCAGCAGCTGCGCCGCCGTTTTGCGATCGCCTTACATACTTGACCCGCGTATCGGCTACTCCCAGCACCACGCTTTCGATGTCTTCGGATGAGGCATCATCAACGACAATCAGTTCAAGGTCCTTATGTGATTGGATAAGGACACTATTCATCGCAGCGACTAAACTGTGACTTCTGTTGTAGGTTGGAAGTATCACCGAGACAATGTTGGGCATAAAGGCTCCTGTGCGCAGTGCGGCATTCGCAGCAATCTTAGTCTTCCTTGGCCTGCAAGTAATTTGCTCAATAGGTGGTAGCCGTCCCGATCCGCTAGGGAGGTAGTGGCACGACTTATGTGTGAGGAACTCGGTCGGTCCCCCGTAACAATCGAATCGGGCACGGTACGCGCGGCGGCGGTTTCGTTTGGTGCCAATGAGGAGGCCGAGTGGTGCGCGCCGACGGATTTAGATTGGCCGCAGTTGCGTCCTGGCAAGCCTTCCTGCCTAGCAAGGAAGGTGTCGAGAAAGACACGCTGATTGCGCCCGGGACTACCAACGTCAAAAGGAGGGGGGCCATTCACCTGATCTTGCAGCCGACAGCATTGTCTTTTGAAGGTTTCGATTTCGACGCTTTTGAAAAGGGTTGTGGTTGGCGATTTCCACCGACGCTGCCAACCCAGCGGCGCGCATTGCTTCGCTGATCCGGGCCACGGGGGAGGCTTTGAGCATGGACTTGTACACATCCAATTGAAGATCAACAGCTCGTTGTAGTGAAAAACGCCTGCTCACAAACGCTCTGCCAAATTGGCCGAGTTCAAGTCGTCGCGCGGGATCGTCGATAAGTGGCTCGATTTGTTCCACCAGTCGATGGGGGCCAGGTGCGCCATCTGCCAGTCCGTAGAAGCCTTGTCTCAAAAAAAGCTCACAGCTGTTTTGCTCGAAGAGTTCTGAGAAACCTTCCTCGCCTTGAACGATGAGCGGGCGCCCGATTGCCATTGCTCGAAGTGCCGAGCTTCCCATGGCAATGACAAGATCGGCTGCAGCATAAGCGCTGCGCGGATCGGGGTCGGCGCCAACGAGTGTCACAACTTCTCTGCCGTGACGTCTATTAACGTCATCCGCACGACATTGCAGCGCATCTCTGGCTGGGCCATCCCCGACCAGAATGAGTTTCACGTGACCTCTGCTTGCGAGCTGATCAACCGCGTCAATTCCTCTGACAAGCGCATCCAGCTTCAGGTCGAGTGCCAAACGCGAGACGCTTACAATCAAAAATTCGTCATCCGCCACGTTGTGTGCGGACCGAAATTCCCTTCCGCTGATTTCGGGGTTATCGCGTTCCACGTCGATCGGCGGCTCAAGGACCCAGACGTCCGCCCGATGGCGCTTGCGTGCTTCCGCACCTAGGTCTGCGGTTCCCATGATCAAAGGCACCGATGCTGGGATTTGTGGCATGACCTGCATGCTCAGCACCGTGCACAGGAGAGGAACGCGAAGAGCCAGACTGGCACCAAAATAGGAATCGAGGCACGGCGGCCATTCGTATGCATGGATGAGATCCAGTCGTTCGCGGCGAGCTATTGCTGCGATTTGCGCGATCCGCGACGGCGCTGGTCGATACTTGAGGTCGTGGGCTGGCAAAAAGCGAAGCCCCCTTTCCTCGATGTAATCAACAAGAGGCCCGGGAATGCCGTAAATGATAACCTCGTGACCCCTTTCGGCAACGCCAGCCGCGAGATCAATTGCGTTTATTTGACTGCCACCAAGCGCCAAGTCGTGAGGATATACAAGAATACGCAATACATCTCTCCATTGAAGCCCGTTTCAAGAACATTCCCTGATCGCCATCGCGGATATTTATTCACGGCGACGGAACAGCAATACCAGATTTCCGTAAATGCGAAGATATATTTAAAGTGCATCRGCAAAATCATGGATAATACGCTAAATCTACGACTTTCGGGTAGACTATTACCGATTTTAGCTCGCTTTACTGGAGAATGGTAAAATTGTCTTCTGATGCCCGGGGGTGATGCAGCGGCGAAGATCGTTTCCGGCTCACTGATCCTCTCGTATGACCGCGTCAACTTAACAGAGGCCTTAACGACATGATCGCACCGAGCGTCACCTTAGGGGATGGCGTCGTTATTCATCATCCGGATTTGGTAAATCTTTACGGTTGTTCCATTGGCGCCGGGACGCGCATTGGCACGTTTGTCGAAATACAGAAGAACGCCTCGATTGCAGAGAACTGCAAGATCTCGAGCCATTCCTTCATCTGCGAGGGTGTGACCATCGAAGATGGAGTGTTCGTCGGCCACGGGGTGATGTTCACCAACGATCTGCATCCACGGGCCGTCAACATTGATGGTTCCCTTCAGTCCGACACGGACTGGTCGGTCGTGCCGACGCTCGTCAAGCGTTACGCGTCGATCGGCAGCAACGCGACCATCGTCGCCGGCATAACGATTGGTGAAGGCGCTCAGATTGGTGCGGGCGCGGTGGTTACCAAGGACGTGCCCGCCTACGCAATTGTTGCCGGCGTGCCGGCAAGAATCATCGGCCGCGCAAAGGATGCGCCAGTCGAAGTCATTTCATCCGGGAGAGCAAGATGATTGGGGTTGCCGTCGTCGGTTACGGGTATTGGGGGCCGAACCTGGTTCGGAACCTTGCGGAAACGCCGGGTGCAAAGCTTGTTTGGGTATGCGATCTCAAGAAGGATCGCCTTGCCGGTGTCCAGCTGCGCTACCCAACGGTCCAGATCACAGATGATTTCGACGAGGTGCTGCGCGATCCCCGGGTTGACGCCGTCGCCATCGCAACCCCGGTGTCCGCGCATTACATGCTGGCGATGAAAGCGCTTATGGCCGGCAAGCATGTATTTGTCGAAAAGCCGATGGCGTCAACGTCCGAAGAAGCTCGCCGAATGGTAGAAGAGGCCGCGCGTCGCCGGCTCGTTCTCGCGGTCGACCACACCTTCATTCATACAGGTGCGGTCCGCAAAATGCGGGAAATTATCGAGAATGGTCTTGGAGACATCTATTACTACGATTCCGTGCGGGTGAATCTCGGCCTCTTCCAGCACGATGTCAGCGTCATCTGGGATCTCGCCGTCCACGATCTGTCCATCATGGACTATGTGCTGCCGGAAAAACCAGTGGCAGTCTCGGCAACGGGAATGGGCCATGTTGCCGGCGAGCCCGAGAATATCGCCTATCTGACGCTTTTCTTTGAGAGCAAGCTGATCGCCCACATCCACGTCAACTGGCTGGCACCGGTCAAGGTGCGCCGTACTCTGATCGGCGGCAGCAGCAAGATGATCGTCTACGACGATCTGGAGCCGAGCGAGAAGATCAAGGTCTATGACAAGGGCATCACGCTCAACGGCAATCCCCAGACGGACGGCGAAAAAGTTTACGACATGCGCGTCGGCTACCGCACCGGCGATATGTACGCGCCACAACTCGATATGACGGAAGCGCTTGGCCGTGAGCTCAAGCAGTTTGTCGATTGTGTCACGACAAATGGCCAGCCGATCGCCGATGGCCATGCGGGGCTTCGCGTCGTTCGCATTCTCGAGGCGGCCACCCAGTCGCTTGCCCAGCGCGGACGTGTCGTCGAGCTCGAACCTGCGAGGCTGATTGCATGATACCCCTTCTCGATCTAAAGGCTCAGTACGCCGCCATCAGAGGCGAGGTTGAGCCCGCAGTGCTGCGCGTGCTCGCGTCGGGCCACTATGTCCTTGGCGAAGAAGTCGCTCGCTTTGAAGAGGAGTTCGCGGCCTATTGCGATGTCAAGCATGCGATCGCCGTCAACACCGGCACAAGCGCTTTGCATCTTGCTTTGCTCGCCGCCGGCGTTGGCCCGGGCGACGAGGTCATTACCGTTTCCTTCAGCTTCGTCGCGACCGCATCCGCGGTCTGCTATACCGGCGCCCGCCCGGTCTTCGTTGATGTCGAACCGCTAACGCTCACAATGGATCCGGCCAAGCTTGAAGCAGCAATAACGCCTCGGACCAAGGCCATAATGCCTGTCCATCTCTATGGGCAGATGGCCGACATGGACGCCATCAAGGCGATTGCTGACAGGCACGGTATTCCTGTCATCGAAGACGCCTGCCAAGCCCACGGTGCAGAATACAAGCAACGCCGTGCGGGAAGTATCGGCGTGTCTGGCTGTTTCAGCTTCTACCCCGGCAAGAACCTCGGGGCCTGTGGCGAGGGCGGCATCGTCGTCACCAACGATGACGAGCACGCCAAGACGATCAGGATGCTGCGAGACTGGGGCCAGGAGCAGCGCTATCACCATGCGCTGAAGGGCTACAACTATCGCATGGATGAGATCCAGGGCGCGATCCTGCGCGTCAAACTGCGGCATCTCGAGGCCTGGACCGAGGCACGACGCGTTCGTGCCAATCGCTACTCCAGCCTTTTCGCCGATTCGCGCTCGATCAGCGCCCCCGTTGCGATGATGGATCGGCGCCATGTCTACCATGTCTACGCCGTGCGCTCGCGCGACCGTGAGCATCTCCAGCACTCATTGCGGTCGGCGGGCATTCATACCGGCCTCCATTATCCGATCCCGATCCATCTTCAAAAGGCGCATGCTGATCTTGGCTATCGTGCCGGAGATTTCCCGATATCGGAGGCAGCGGCGCGTGAGGTGCTCTCGCTGCCGATCTATCCGGAGCTGACATTGAGGCAAGTCGAGCAGATTGCAGCTGCTGTGGAGCAGGAAGCCTATGTCAGCTGACCCCTTAACCGGCGTGCGTTTTGTCCTGGCCGTGCATGGGCGTCAGCAAACCTCCGTGGATCCTGATTATGCCGTTCATCTGGCCGAGGAACTGACCCGATCCTATGGGACCGCGGGCCTCGTCGAACTCTACGCGCGCTTCGCGACGGGCGACGGTTTCATCGACAGTTTCATGCGCAAGACAATCTGGAGAAGCCTGGCGCGCGCCTGTGGCGACGGCTTGCAAGTCGGTAGCGGAGCCGGTTTCAAGCACCCGGAAACCTTCGAAATCGGCAATGGCGTGTTTATCGGCGCTCAAGCCTACATTCAGGGCAGATTCGACGGAACTTGTCGGATCGGAAATAACGTCTGGATCGGCCCGCAGGCCTATTTTGATGCCCGCGACCTCGTGCTTGAGGATCATGTCGGATGGGGGCCGGGCGCTAAGGTCCTCGGTTCAAGCCATACTGCACTGCCGGTCGACATGCCGATCATCCGCACCGATCTGGAAATCAAACCGGTCCGCGTCGAAGCATGGGCAGACATCGGCACCAATGCCACCATTCTTCCCGGCGTGACCGTCGGCAAAGGTGCAATTGTCGGCGCTGGCGCCGTGGTTGTTGACGACGTCGCCCCCTTCTCAGTTGTTGCCGGCGTTCCTGCAAAATTCCTCCGCTGGCGAGCGGATCAGGATTAAAGCGGACCAAATTCGGAGTGTTAGAGTATGAAGAACAAGCGGATCTTGATCACCGGTGGCGCCGGTCTCATCGGCTCGCATATTGCCGATCTCGTCGCTCGCGAGGACCCCGAGGAAATCGTGGTCCTGGACAATTTCGTCCGAGGCAGGCGTGACAACCTTGTTGACGCCATCGATCGGGCTCCGGTCACGATTGTCGAGGGAGACATCAGGGATCGCGCACTTCTCAAGGACGTCAGTCAAGGCATCGACGTCGTCTTCCACCAGGCCGCCATTCGCATCACGCAATGCGCCGAGGAGCCACGGCTTGCCTTTGATGTTCTGGCAGGCGGAACGTTCGACGTTCTCGAAGCGGCCGTGCAGGCTGGGGTTTCCAAAGTTGTGGCTGCGTCCTCCGCCTCGGTCCTGGGGCTGGCCGATACGTTCCCGACCACCGAGGAACATCACCCTTACAACAATCGGACCATTTACGGTGCTGCCAAAGCCTTTAACGAAGGCCTGTTGCGCAGCTTTGCGGAGATGTACGGCCTGCGTTACGTCGCGCTTCGCTACTTCAACGTCTACGGTCCACGCATGGATGTCTATGGCGCCTACACTGAAGTCCTTATCCGCTGGATGGAGCGCATTGCCAGCGGCCTGCCGCCGATCATTCTCGGCGATGGCACGCAAACGATGGATTTCGTGCATGTGCACGACATCGCACGGGCCAACCTGCTTGCAGCAGAATCCGATGTCACCGATGAGGTTTTCAACGTCGCAAGCGGTAGCGAGACGAGCCTCCGCGAACTTGCGGCCCTCCTGACCAAGGTCATGGGCTCTTCGCTGGAACCGCAATTCGGCCCGGCCCGTAAAGTCAACGCTGTGCCGCGCCGTCTTGCCTCGACAGCCAAGGCAGAGAAGCTTCTAGGCTTCAGCGCAAAGGTGACAATGGAAGAAGGCCTGCGTGATCTCGTAGAGTGGTGGCGCCAGGAAAAGCGCCTGAATGCAGGAGAGGCAGCATGAGCCAGATCCCGGTTGCCAAGCCTGTTCTCGACGAGCAGGAGGTCGAGGCGGTTCGTCGCGTCATTCTGTCCGGCTGGGTCACCCAAGGCCCAGAGGTGGCTGCGTTCGAGGAAGAGTTCGCCGATTTTGTCGGTGCCAAGCACGCATGTGCCGTATCCAATTGCACGACTGCGCTCCACCTCGCCTTGAAGGCGGTCGGCGTAGAAGCTGGCGATGAAGTCATCACGGTTAGCCACACGTTCATCGCAACCGCAAATGCGATCCGCTACTGTGGGGCCGTGCCTGTTTTCGTCGATATCGAGAAAGATGGCTACAACATCGATCCCGACCTGATCGAAGCGGCCGTCACGCCCCGAACGAAGGCCATCATTTGCGTCCATCAGCTTGGAATGCCCTGCGACCTGCGCCGCGTCGTTGCGATCGCCGCCCGCCATTCCATCCCGGTGATCGAGGATGCCGCTTGCGCAACAGGCAGTGAAATTCTCTGGAAGGGTCGATGGGAAAAGATCGGCAAGCCTCATGGCGATATCGCCTGCTTCTCCTTTCACCCGCGCAAGGTGGTGACGACCGGCGACGGCGGTATGCTGACAACGGCCAACCCGGAATACGATCGAAAGTTCCGCTTGTGGCGGCAACACGGCATGAGTGTGACGGATGCAGTACGCCACGGCTCGAAGCAGGTCATTTTCGAATCCTATCCCGAGTTGGGTTATAATTATCGCATGACAGACATGCAGGCGGCGGTTGGGCGTGAGCAGCTGAAGCGACTGCCGGCAATCATCGCGCGGCGGCGTGAGATTGCGAGCCGCTATGCCGAAGCGCTCTCCTCAACAAACGAAGTCACGCCACCGATCGAGCCGCCGTGGGCCCGCAGCAACTGGCAGAGTTTCTGTCTGCGGCTATCACAACATCTTGACCAGCACGGCATCATGCAAGACCTGCTTGATCAAGGCGTCTCGACGAGGCGGGGGATCATGAACATCCATCTCGAGGACGCCTATGCCGAACAGGGCTCGCATCGCGTCGCAACGGGGCTGTGCCAAAGTATCTTGGCGCAACAACACTCGATCATTCTTCCGCTTTTTGCACAGATGACCGAGAGCGATTTGACCGCCGTCGTTAACTCGGTGCAGGCGTGCGTTTCCGCCTCCGAATTGGCAATCGGGCAGGTCGGTTAATTTCCACCCGGAGCGTCCCTTCAGCAGCGGTCAGACTGCATTGCACTTGGGCGGACGACGAAAACCCGTGAATACTGGGCTTCAAGCGCAAACTTTGGGGGCGGAAGTGACAAGCAATTATGAGTTCAGTTGGCACCCCGGCATTGGCGACCCCACAATTGCGGGGTGGGTTACAGTTGCACTGTACTTACTTGCCAGCATCAGCTGTTGGATGACTGCGGGGTGCGTCCGACGGCAAAATTTGAACGACAAATCCGATGCCCGTATTTGGCGCTTTATCTCGGTGTTCTTTTTCATTCTAGGGATAAACAAGCAGCTGGACCTCCAATCTGGCATGACAGAGCTTGGCCGTATGGTCGCGTACTCGGAGGGCTGGTACGAACGACGCCAGGCTGTTCAGATTTATTTCGTCATTAGTGTTGCCGCAGCGTGCGTGGCCATTGTTCCGGCCTTCATCTACTGGATCAGGAAATCCCCCGTTCAGACGTGGATTGCATCAGTTGGCTCGACGTTTGTGCTCGGGTACGTGTTAATTCGCGCGGCATCTTTTCACCATCTCGACACCTTCTTTAGAAGCCGTTTCTTGGGCCTAAAATGGTACTGGATACTGGAGATGGCTGGGATCTCGATTGTACTGCTCGCTAGCGAGTGGCGAAGAGCAAAAGCCTTTCATCAAATGGGCGACCATGTGGCGAGTTAGGAATTCGGGTGCCCGCCACGGATGCGATCTGTCTCCCTAAGGTATGATCAGCAAGACCTTCAGCGAGAACCGGAGAGTTGGCGGGAGTTCTCCCGAACCAATTGGCGGCATGTGTAAGCCTTTCGTCCTCCTTCAATGGAAGAAAATGAGTGTTAGGCTGTTAGGCTGATTGACATCGCTATCGTCGGCCGTGAAGGCGACGGAACGGGAAAGGCCGAGAGGCGCGAATCCTGCAATGCCAGCAGGACGAAAATGACCGGCGCTTCGCAATTGAGGTATTGTGTATTGAAAAGCCGTTCGATTTGACATCGCCTCGTCGTCGCGAAGGGCTTCCTGCCAACCCGGAGGTTGCTATAGACGTCCGGACGTTTTCAAATGCCCCGTATATTCAGGAGCGGCCGGATCAGTCGCGGAAACGCTTGCGCTGGAAGCAACCCGGCAAGGGTCCTCAGTGAGTAGAGGCCGACCACCATCGTCATTGCCAGCCCGAGACCGGTTGCTTGCCAGAGCGGTAAAAAGTGGAAGGCGCCAAACACCAATCCCGATATCGGAAGATAGCCGATGATCAGTTTGCGATTAGCCAACGACCAGCGGAAATTGGTGAAGCGTCGCGCAACGCAATATATCAGGATGCTATGCCAAACGTAGAGACCGAAGAACGCAAAGCCTGCCCCAGCGGCGCCGAATTTAGGCACACACAGCCAGGCCAAACCGACATGAACGACGGTTGCGGCGACTTCTGACCAGAAGAAGATCGACTTGGCTCCCTTGGCAAGCACGATGAATCCAATCGGCCAGGCGACGATTCGCAGCATCATTCCAAGGCAGATCCAGCGCAAGACTTCAACGGCCCCCTGAAACTCCGAGGAATAAAAAAGCGCCATGACTGCGGGGGCCAAAGTAAGTGTAGCGATCAGACCAGGGCCTGCCAGCAGGATACTCACTTCTGTCTGTTCGTTGACCAATCGGTTGCTTTCTGCATTGTCCTCGGCAACGGCTGTGAGGCGCGGATAGAAGTCGGTGCCCATCGCCTGCAAGATGAAGCCGGCATAAAGCCCTCCGAGGGACCATGCTGCCTGATAAAGGCCGGCCGCATGCAGCCCGCTTTCCGACGAGACGATGAGGCGAATGGCGTAGGCGCTTCCCATCGTTAGAAAGCCACTCGCCATGAATACTATGCCAAGCTTGAAAAGCGCGGTCGTTTCCTGCAGTGCGCGTCGCGCGGAAAGCGCCACGCCTTCGATATCGATCCTGCGGCTGAACCACCACGAGGTTACGAAACTTGCGAAGGCCGCCGCCGCGAGGGCGATCGTGATCCCACGCGCGCCCAGGAAATAAATGATTGGTACTCCGATGGCCAAACTGAATAGCCCTCCGAGCACGCTCATCCATGCAAGACTGGAAATGTCTCGCATTCCCTGTATCAGCGCTCCTCTTCCGGCCGCTGCAACCTGGAAGAATACCGCAAGTGACAGGATCATTACATTAAAGCGATGCTGGTGATCTCCGAAGGTCAACTCAGCCACAGGGCCGGAAAATAGAAACAGCAGCGCGGCTCCAACCAAGCCCAGGACGATGGAAACGCGGCGCAGCACAGCGACAACCTCTGATATCCGTTTGGTGTCTTGTGAACTGACAGCTGCTATCTGACGAACGCCACTGGCATTGATGCCAAGACCCGCGACGGTCTGAGCTATATCTGCGATTGAGTTGTAGAGCGCCATCATGCCGATGCCTTCGGGTCCGAGAAGCACCGCCATAGCTTTGTTTCGGGCGATGGAGAACGCCACATTGATGACAGACGATCCGCCGATCAGCACGGTGGACTTGATAATCTGGTTGTAACTCTTGCCACCACCCCCGCTGGGCAATGACATGGGGGTCGGACCTGGAGAACCAGTCTTCATTGAGGTTGCTTCGACGTGATGGACACCGAGGTCATTGGCCGACGTCGCGTGTTATTGGTTCTGAGGCATCAGGTGATAGTGACCCAGACGATCGAGGCGCTGCGATAAGAGTGACCTTCAACACGTCTCCTGGCCTCAGTGACGTGGTCTCGGAAGCGGGCGTCTCGGTGCTCTTCCCACCACTATTGTGGACGACCGTATACTCAAGCTTTGGTTTCCCGGCAGGACTTAACGAGGTGTCCGATGAAAGGCTTTCCATGAGCACTTTCTGGACTGTGGCCTTCTTGACCTGCAAACTGCTCATGAGCGCGCGCTCCGTCTGCAGCGCAGAAGCAATTTCTGTCTGTCTTTTGTCCGCAAGCCCTTCAAGATCGCGGGTTGTTTGGCTGATGCTTTGACGGGCCCGCATTATCAGGACGGTAAGATCAAGGCGCTCGTTCTGGTAGCCTCTCATCGTGCGCTCGGCTTCTGCTTGTCGTGTTGCAACAAGCGCGCCGCGATCAACAAGAGCAATGGTGCTGTTGAGCTGCTGTTGTGCTGAGTTTATGTTTGCGTCCGTACTCTTCATCTTCTCCTCGAGCACGCCGATCTCGCTTGAGAGTAGATCGCGAAGCGCAGTCAATGATTTCGTCTGCCTTGAAAGCTCGTTTGCCCGCGCCGAGAATATGGCCTCTTCCTGGCGGTGGACGGCAACCGCAGCGGCATCGTGCTGTTCTTGCTTGGATTGGAACGTTGTTTGCCCGGCCATTTCTGATTCCAGGCGCTCAATCTTTGCTGCAGTGCGCATTATCGAGTCATCGATCTCCTTTGCATCGCCGACCAATTTGATCACCGCTTCTGGACTTTCGGTCGCATCCTGAGATCGCATCTGGCCGCCGCCCAGCGCCAAGGCTTGTAGAACTGTCATGCCAGAACGGAATTCATATTCGCCAGGATTCTTAACGTCGCCCACGACATAGATCGGTGGATATTTCACGATCTCGACGCTAGCAGCCGGTTCATCGACCAGTCCGATCTTTGCCTTCAACTCCTTGGCGATGGTAGATGCCAGGGCAGCTTCGTCCTTGTTTTCAACGGAGATCGCGCCAAGCAGTGGGACAATGATCGTCCCCTGGTCCGAGACCGTATAGTCTCCTCCGACGGCAGCCCATTGCTCGTAGCTTCCCTTCGTTGGCATCCACTGGACAAGGGTCAGCCGGATCTTCGTATTGGGGAAAATCGGGGAGGCGAGGGCTGCACTGACATTCAGGGCAATCAACGAAGCACTCGCAGTTGCAACAAGCCGTGGAAAAGTCCGCGGAAACCGGCCGAAACCTGTGTGCAACATCATGTAACGCTCCAACAAGATTTCATGACATCTCAAGTTCAATCAGGAGTTCTGCAGCGCAGTGTGGAGCGCCGATGAATTTATTCTTTCATCCTACGCTACGAGGAGCAATATGCGGTAAGTAATCAATTTTAGTTAGTCCTTGTATCGATTAAAATGATCGACGTTTTGAAATTCACAAAGGATGATCTCACGAAACGATGTATGTTACCCAAATGGACTAGAGCGCCCGGCCGCTGTACCCACTATCGATCAACTACCGCGCCTCTCAAGTCTGATGGGATAATACATGGTAATGCCCCGCTCTGGTTTTCAAGTTCGGATATGTTGGCAATGGGTGAAATTGACTTCCCGTTTTACATTTCAATTCTTCGACGGAGATTGCCGTATATACTGCTTTGTGTAACGACGACCACGATCCTTGCGCTTATCGTTGCGATACTCCAGCCGCGAATTTATCAGTCTTCAGCAAAGATCCTGGTCGAAGCGCCGCAGATCCCCGTCAACCTCGTCCGGTCCACCGTCCAGACCAGTTCCGTTGGCCAGCTGCAGATAATCCAGCAGCAGCTTACGACGCGGGATAATCTTGTCAGGCTCGCAGCCAAGCTCAACATCTATGCCGGTGAGAAGGAACAGCCGACGGCCGAGAATCTTGTGAAGAACATGCGGTCCCGCATCATATTTGAGGAAACGGAGTTGAGCGGCGGCGATGGTGCATCGGTATTCGCAATCGGGTTCGAAGCCAAGTCTGCGGCCCTCGCGGCGCAGGTCGCCAATGAGCTTGCGACATCGATCCTGAACAGCAATCAGAAGCAAAGAACAGACAGGGCGGGAAATACGCTGGAGTTTTTTGATGACGAGGTGAAGAGACTGGATGGCGACCTCGCTCGTATCGAAGCGAACCTCGTGAAATTCAAGAACGAAAACAGGGACACGCTACCAGAAAGCCTGGAGTTTCGTCGCACCCAGCAGAGCACTCTTCAAGAGCGCCTCATATCGCTTGAGCGTGAGGAATCGGACCTGCGGACAAGACGGAGCCTTCTGGTTGAGACATATATGGTGACCGGTAAGTATCCAACGGGAGAACCGCTGACTGCAGAGCAACAAATGCTCCTCGATCTCAACAAGGCCCTCGCCGATCAGCTCACGGTCTTCTCCGAGACAAGCCCCAACATCGTCGCATTGCGGGGACGCATTGCCGCACTGCGGGGAAAGGTGGTTCCCAAGAAACAAGAAGGTACTGAGACTAAGGCGCAGTCCGGCCTCGATCTTCAACTGTCCGATGTGGACAGGCGAATAGATGCGATCGAAAAGGAACGCGAGCAGATAACCGAGAAGATTGCTTCTCTCACGCAATCGATAAGCGCCACACCGGCAACCGACATCCGGTTGAACGCCCTTGAACGAACGCTCTCGAACACGCAAACCCAGTACAACACCGCGATCGCCAAACGTGCGGAAGCCTCGCTGGGTCAGCAAATGGAGGCCCGGTCAGACGGTGGTCGGTTCTCCCTATTGGAAGGGGCTACAGAACCGCAACAGCCGTTGCGATCGAAGCGTCGTCTTATCGTCATCGGAGGCGTCCTTGCGGGCCTTGCCTTGAGTTTCGCTATTATTGTCTTGCTTGAAATACTGAACAAAACGATCCGCCGCCCCGCCGAATTGATCCAGATGCTCCAGGCGCAACCGCTAGCGGTGATCCCATTCATCGATACCCCCTATGAGCAACGAACGCCCCCATTAAAAAGGAGGCTCAATAGCGTCAAGCGCATGCTGAGCTACCGGTGAAGGACGTGCTGTCTTCGAACCGTTGGCTAATGAAGTGTACTCGAATAGCGTCAGGCGTCGCAGTGATTGAGGATTTGTAATGGAATTTGTTGGCAGATCGTCACGTAGCAGAGGGATTGTCGAGATGGGCGATCGCAGTCCGGCATTGCCGGAACCGCTGGAGATTGTGAGAGGAGCGTGGGCAGGGCTTCCCCCGCTTGTCATCGATCACGATGCAGCGGCCAACAATCGCATTATCACTTTGAACCGGTCGTCGCCGGCTCACGCCGCCTTTGACATGATGCGGACGAAACTGCTCCGTCTCCTCAGGGAGAATAACTGGACTTCGGTCGCCATCACGTCTGCCACACCGGCGTGCGGCAAGACGTGCATTGCGCTCAACCTTGCATTCAGCCTCGCCAATCAAAGTGATTGTCGAACTGTCCTCGTCGATCTTGATTTGCGGCGGCCGCAGATAGGCAAGTCCCTTGCCATCAAAAATCCAGGCTCGATCGAGAGCTTTCTGAAGGGCGATGCCGGCCTACGCGAGACGTTCTTCCGATACGGCGACAACCTGGCACTTGCGCCAAATCGACAGCCGGTCCAGTTTCCGGCGGAGCTTCTTCAAAGCGCCGTGGCAGCCCACTCAATACAAGACATGCGCCAGGAAATTGAACCAGACGTGGTTCTGTATGATTTGCCACCTATGCTGTCGACCGATGATGTGCTTGCGTTCCTGCCGAATGTCGACGGTGTCATCCTCGTTGCCGCTTCAGATCAAAGCACGATCAGTGAGGTGGACATTTGCGAGCAGACCCTGCGCGAGAAAACGAACGTCCTAGGCGTCGTCCTGAACAAGAGCCAGTATAGTCACGAACAGTATGGCTATTAGCAAAGAGGTTCTGGATAGTCCCGCCTCATCTCGTTGCTGGAGACCGCCTCGCCTCAACCGCCCTGTAATTTGAAAGGCGGCTCGGCCAGTCCGTTTGCTGCAAGCTCGTTGAGCCTTGAGGCAATTTCATCGGTTCCCCGCCCTTCAGCATAATGCATCAGACCACCGCGCCAGCGCGGAAAGCCATATCCATGGATTTCCACAAGGTCGATGTCCTCAGCTCTTAACGCCACCTTCTCGTCGAGGATCTTTGTGGCCTCGTTGACCATCGGCAGGACGATGCAGTCGATGATGCTGGCTTCATCCCACGCTCTCTGCGGCGTTTCCCGGGCTTCCCCGGCAATAATGTCGGCGACGATTTCCGAGTGTCTGGGCGTGCGATCGCCCTTCGCGTAGTCGTACCAGCCGCCACCGCTTTTCTGGCCAAAGCGTTCCAGAGCACAAAGCCGTTCGGCGATCGGCGCGAAGGGCGTCTCGCCGCGGGCACGCGCCGCCTTGCGTTGGAAAGCGGCAATATCAAGGCCGCCGAGGTCCTGGGCCTCGAAGGGGCCCATGGGCAGCCCGAAGCTGCGCATCGCTGCATCGACCGCCTGTGGTGTCGCACCCGCCAGCAACAGCCGTTCGGCCTGCGCGCGCGTAACTTTCAGGATCCGGTTGCCGATAAAGCCATCGCAGATGCCGGCGCGCACAGGAATCTTGTTCAGTATCCGGGCAAGTGCAAAGCCCGTTGCAAGGGTTGCGGGCGCGGTATGAGCGGTCGGTACGATCTCCAGCAGCTTCATGACATGTGCCGGACTGAAGAAGTGCAACCCGAGGAAGCGCTCCGGGTGCCTGATGCCTGCCGCGATCTGCTCGGGATCGAGGTAGGACGTATTCGTGGCAAGCACCGCATCGGCGCGACAAACCGTCGAAAGCCTGCTGAAGACCTCGCGCTTCACGTCGAGATCCTCAAACACTGCTTCGATGACCAGGTCGGTTGCAGAAAGCTGGCTGTAGTCAGTCGTGCCTGTTACGCCACCCAGGCGCTCGGCCGCAACGTCTGGACTGATCTTGCCGCGCTTGAGCGAGCCTTCGAAGATCGAACGCAGGTTGGAAAGGCCGCGTTCAATGGCAGCCTCGTCGCGCTCCACCAGCGTCACCGGCAGACCCGCATCGCGAAGGGCGGCCGCAATACCTGCGCCCATCGTGCCGCCGCCGATGACGGCGGCAGAACGGATCTTTCGGGGCTCGACCCCTGAAAGTTCAGGTGGCCTGGGCGCTGCCCGTTCTGCGAAGAAGACGTGGCGCAAGGCTGCAGCCTGGGGTGAGCCGCGCAATTCGAGAAATGTCTGCCGCTCGAATGCCATCGCAGTGTCGAAATCGGCCTCCGCCGCCTTCCTCACGCAGGCGAGCGCACGAAGCGGTGCGTCCTCGCGCCTGGCGCGGGTGGCGACCGCCTTTGAGGTCGTTTCCCAGAACGTCGCGTCGACGGCCGGCACGCCGCGCTGGCGCAGTGGAAGTGGCAGGGACTGATCCACGGCAGAACGGGCAAAGTCGACCGCCCCCTTTTCCAGATCACCCTCGACAATGGCATCGATCAGCCCCTGAGACCGCGCCTTCGGCGCTGCCACGGGCGTACCTGTCGTAATCATCTCGGTTGCAAGCGCCGGTCCGATCAGCCGTGGCAGACGCACGGTACCCCCGGCACCCGGAACAATGCCGAGGCGGACTTCGGGCAACCCGACGCTTGCCGACGGCACGGCTATGCGAAAGCGGCAGCCGAGCGCCACTTCGAAGCCGCCACCGAGCGCGCTGCCATGAATCGCAGCAACCCAAGGCTTGGCTGCCGTCTCGATACGAGCGACGAGGTCGGGAAGGTGAGGGGGCATCGGCGGCTTGCCGAATTCGTTGACATCGGCGCCGGCAATGAACGTCCGTCCGTCGCAGATCAGCACCACTGCGCGTACCGAAGGGTCGGCGTCCAGCGTCTCGGCCGCATTCCACAGGTCCTGCCGTACTGCCTGCGACAAGGCGTTCACGGGCGGGTTGTCGATGGTGACGACGGCAATGTCGCCGTTGCGTTCGATGGTTACGGTCATAATGTCAAATTCCCAGATAGGCTTCGCGAATTCGTTCGTCGGCAATCAGGTCCTGAGCTGGTCCCGACATTGTAATACGGCCGGTCTCCATCACATAGCCGCGGTCGGCAATCGACAGTGCGCCAAAGGCGTTCTGTTCGACGAGCAGCACAGTGACGTTGAGCGCACGCAGGCCCTTCACCACCTCGAAGATCTGGGCGACGAGGATCGGCGCCAGTCCCATGCTTGGCTCGTCGAGCAGCAGGCAGGAGGGGCGGGCCATCAGGGCACGCGCAATCGCAAGCATCTGCTGCTGACCGCCGGACAGGCCCCCGGCCGCCAGATTGCGTTTTTCGCGCAGCACCGGGAACATGACGAATGCCTCCTCCATGTCCCGTTCGACCTTGTCGTCGGAGAAAAGGAAGGCGCCGAGGCGCAGATTTTCCTCGACGGAGAGATTCGTGAAGATCTGCCGTCCCTCGGGCGATTGCGCGAGGCCGCGCGCCGGGCGGCGATAGGCTGGAACACTGTTCAGGCTCTCGCCGCGAAACACAATGGAACCTGACGACACCGGCTGTATGCCGGAAAGGCAACGCAGAAGCGTCGTCTTGCCAGCGCCGTTCGCACCCACAACAGTGACGATTTCGCCGGAGCCGACCTCAAGATCAATGCCGTGCAGGACCTCGATGCGGCCATAGCGAGAGCGCAATCCTTCAACCGTCAACATCAGCCGCCTCCACCGCTTGCGCGCCAAGATAGGCTTCGATGACCCGCGGGTTGCGGGCGACCGCTGCCGGTTCTCCTTCTGCAATCTTCTCGCCGTGATCGAGCACCACGATATGGTTCGAAATGCGCATCACCATCTTCATGTCGTGCTCCACAAGCAGAATGGAAACGCCCTCAGCCGCGACCTCGGCGATCAGGTGATCGATCTCATCCGTTTCCACGGCGTTGCAACCGGCCGCCGGCTCGTCGAGAAGCAGCACGCGTGGTTGCAAGGCAAGCGCGCGGGCGATCTCCAGCCGTTTCAGCGCTCCGTAGGACAGGGAGCCCGCGGTTCTCTCGGCTGCCTGGGCAAGGCCAACACGCTTAAGCAGTTCGCGGGCTCCGGCTTCCGAGGCCTGGCTTCTCAGGCGCGAGCCCGGGAGCCCGAGGAGATCGGCGAGAATTGATCCCCGTTCGTGCAGATGATGACCGACGGTGACATTCTCCAGCACCGTCATCGTCTGGAATATCTGCAGGTTCTGGAACGTGCGGGAGAGACCGCGTTCGGCGAGAAGATGCGGCCCGAGGCCAGTGACATCCTCCCCTGCGAGCAGGATTCGTCCGCGGCAAGGCAGGTAGACGCCCGAAATCATGTTGAAGAGGGTCGTCTTGCCGGCGCCGTTCGGTCCGATCACCGAGACGATTTCGCCCGCCTTCAGGGAAAAGCTCACATCATTGACGGCACGCAGGCCGCCAAAGTCGATCCCGAGGCCTTCGACTTGAAGCAGGCTCATTCTCCCCTCCCTCTGATCAGGCGCGCAAGGCTCGGAAGCAGGCCGTCGCGCATGAAGATCATCACGAGCATCATGATGAGGCCGAGCACGAGCTGCTCATATTCCTGAAAGACGGTCAGGACCTGAGGCAGCGTCGTCAGGATGGCGGCCCCGAGGATCGCCCCGACGACAGACCCCGCACCACCGAGAACCGCCATGGTGACCAACTCGATCGAATGCATGTAGCCGGCAACATCCGGGGTGATGAACTTGTTCTGCAGCGCCAGCAGGGAACCGGCAACCGACGCGTAGACTGCGGAGATCACGAAGGCCCTCAGCTTGTATTTGGCGACATCGACGCCGACGGTGCGGGCAGCGACCTCCGAGCCATGAAGGGCGCGCAGCGCACGCCCGGTCGGGCTGTGAAAGAGGTTGAGTGCGAGCCAGGCGCCGATCAGCATGATGAAACCGGTAAAGGCATACCAGAAGACCGGGTTCGACATGTCGAGACCGAGTGACTTCAGGAGCGGCCGCAATCCGAGGTCGGCAACGGCAATGCCGTCAGGACCACCGGTCAATCCCGCTTCATTGGCAAGCACCATGGCAACCAGGGCTCCAAGTCCGAGACTTGCGACGGCCAGGTAGTATCCCTTCAGCCGCAGGATAGGCCGTCCGACCAGCCAGGCAACAAGCGCGGAGAGCACGGCGCCAAGGATGACGGCGAGGGCTGGATGCAGACCGATGTGAAGAGGCGCAAGCGCACAGCTGTAGCCGCCGATCCCGACGAAGCCGGCATGGCCGAGGCTGATCTGGCCGGCATATCCGGTGAGGATGACAAGACCCGTCACCGCAAGTCCGTTGACGAAGATCAGCGAGCCGACGCGGAAATAGTAGGAGGAGGGAAACAGGAATGGCAGGGCGACGACGACGAGCGTCAGCACAAGCAGCGTGGTGGTTTTCGAGGAGAGCTTCATCGTCATACCCGATCCGTGACTTTGCGGCCGAAGATGCCCTGCGGCATGGCGAAGAGGACGGCAAGGATCACGATGAAGGCAGCCGCGTCCTTGTATTGTGAGCTTATGTAGCCGGCGGTCATTGCCTCGAGGACGCCGAGAAGCAGGCCGCCGACGAGTGCTCCCTTGGGGTTGCCCATGCCGCCCAGCATGGCGGCGGCAAAGCCCTTGAGTGCCAGCGAGATGCCGACATCGTAGCTGGTCAGGGTGATCGGCGTGACGAGCACACCTGCCAAGGCGCCGATCGCGGCCGAAAGCGCGAAGCTCAGCGTCATGATGTAGCGCGTGTTGATGCCGACCAGTTGCGCGGCGATGCGGTTATTGGCTGTCGCCAGCACCGCGCGGCCGGTCAGCGTCTTGGTGAAGAACAGCCAGAGGCCAATGAAGACCATGAGCGCGCCGGCAACGACCCACAGGCTCTGCGGCAGGATCGTCGCGCCGCCGATTGCGATCGGCGTATCACCCGAAAAGGCGGGGAAGCGATGCAATTGCTTGTCGAAGGCGATCTGCGTCAGGCCGCGGATGAAGATCGAGGCGCCAATCGTGATGATGATCAGGGACACCACGGGGGCACCGCGCGCGGGCTCGATGGCAAGCTTGTTGAGCGCGACCCCGATCGCTGCCGTCACGAGGATGGCAAGGATCGCCGCCAGCGGCAGTGGAATGCCCGCCTGATAGGAAAAGACGGTGATCATGCCGCCGAGCATGACGAATTCGCCCTGGGCGAAGTTCACGACATCGGATGCGTTGTAGATGATGGTGAAGCCGAGGGCCACCAGTGCGTAGACCGCACCGACCGTCACCCCGGACAGCAGAAATTGCATGAACTCGGCCATTGCTGCCTCCCTTTGCACCGCGCCTGATCGGGAGCGTCACACGCTCCCGAAAGCACGGTTCAGCACTTAGTCGACGATCTTCCAGCTACCGTCACGGATCTCCAGCATGCGGAAGGCCGTGAGATCGAGGCCGAGGTGATCGTCGGCAGTCATGGTGACGGTTCCGGTCGTTCCGACGAGGCCCTTCGTCTGCTCAATGGCTTCGCGAATGGCTGCGGGATCGGCTTTGCCCGCACGGTTGATCGCGTCGACGAGGATGCGCAGCGCGTCATGCGCATAGCCACCGAAGGTCGATACCGGCTTGCCCGTCGCTGTTTCGAAGCTCTTCTTGTAGGCGGCAACGACCGCGCGCTGCGGATCGTTTTCCGGCAGGAGGTCGGCCACCAGCAGGGCGGTACCCGGCAGGCGAATGCCTTCGGCCGCACTCGCGCCAGCCAGATCGATGAAGCCGTTGGAGGCGACACCATGCGACTGATAAAGCGGCAGACCGACGGCGAGCTGTGCGTAGTTGCGGGTGACAATTGCCGGACCCTGGCCGAAGCCCGGGTTGAGGATTGCCTGCACGCCTGACGTGTTCTTGATGTTGGTGAGCTGCGGGGTCATGTCCGCATCGCTCGGCCCATAGGTTTCGTCTGCAACGACCTCAATGCCATAGTCGCCAACGATGGCCAGGCACTGCTTGTGCATGGAGGCGCCGAAGCCGTCGGACCCGGAGATCATGCCGATCTTCGTGAAGCCCTTCTTCTTCATGTCGTCGAAGATCTTTGCGCAGGCCATACGATCGGTATGCGGCGTCTTGAAGGTATAGGGCTTTACCGGGTCGACGATTTCGATGGCGCCAGCAAGCGAAATGAAGGGGATCTCGGCATCTTCGGCAACCGGGATGATTGCCATCGAGGTGCCGGTGGTGGTGCCGCCAATGACCGCGGTGACTTCGTCGTCCTCGACCAGACGCGTTGCGAAGGTGCGTGCCTTGTTCGGATCGCCGCCATCGTCGTAGATGACGAGCTCGAGCTTCTCACCGAGAACGCCGCCGGCCGCATTGATCTCGTCGACCAAGAGCTTCAGCGTCTTGGCTTCAGGGTCGCCAAGGAACGAGGCGGGTCCTGTTTCCGAGACAGTCGCTCCGATGCGGATGTCGGCAAGGGCTTCCCCGGCAAAGCCAAGCCCAAGCGCAAGCGCAAGCGTACCCGCGAGCGCGGTGGTCATCGCAAATTTCATGTCAGTCTCCTCCCAAGAGAACAAAGGTTAGGTCAAAGTCGTCACGCCGCCTTCGGACGGCGCCACATGACGGTGCGGAAGCGGTTGGCCACGAAGGCCGCGTCTGTCAGGCTGGCATTGCCGGCCGGGTTGGCGCCCGTGACGTGGAAATCACTGAACGCAGCACTCTGATTGACGAAGATGCCGCCGGTCAGATTGATCGAGAGATTGACGCCCGCCCTGGCGAAGGCGTCGATAGCAGCGTCGATGCGGCTGTTGTCGGTGTCATAAAGTGCTGCGGTGATCGCACCCTTGCGACGGGCGAGGCTTGATGCCTTTTCAATGCCCCCGGCAACATCCGCAACGGCGACAATGAAGGCGATCGGACCGAAGCGCTCTTCCTCATGCGCATCCGTCTTGTCGGCATCGACGGCAAGGACGAGGGGCGTTGCCGTGCGCGCATCGCCTGTCGTGAGCGAGGCAGAATCGCGGACCAGGGTTCCGAGGCTGCGGGCGGTCTCAATGCGCGATAGAGTAGCCGGATTGGCAATCGCGCCACAGACTCCTGCGGCCCGTGCCGGATCGGCAAGAAGGTCGTCGATGGCAACGGCAATTCCCTTTGCCACGTCGTCGAAGCTCTTATGGCCCTCATCGGTCTTAATGCCGCTCCTTGGAACGAAGATGTTCTGCGGGGCGGTGCACATCTGGCCGCTATAGAGCGAGAGAGAAAAGGCGATATTGGCGCACATGCCGGCAAAGTCATCGGTGCCGGCGACGACAATCGAATTGACACCAGCCTCTTCGGTGTAGACCTGAGCGTCTCCGGCATGCTTGCGCACCCAATCGCCGAAGCTGTTCGAGCCGGTGTAGTCGATGAGCTGCACCGCATTGTCCAAAACGAGATCGCGGGTGATTTCGGCGCCCGGCGCATCGGCCGCAAGAAGTGCGATATTGGCGTCAAATCCCTCTTCGGCAAGCGCCTGGCGAATGACCGAAACCGTGATCGCCAATGGCAGGATTGCGCCCGGATGCGGCTTGACGATGACGGTGTTGCCGGTCGCGAGGCTGGCAAACAGGCCTGGATAGCTGTTCCAGGTCGGAAATGTCTGGCAACCGATCACCAGCGAGATCCCGCGCGGCACGATCCGCCAGTGTTTTTCCAGAACGATCGGCTCGGCCTTGCCCTGCGGTTTGGTCCAGATGGCCTGAGCCGGCGTGCGGGTCATCTCTGCGAAGGCGTAGGCAACGGCTTCGAGGCCGCGGTCCTGCGCATGCGGTCCGCCAGCCTGGAATGCCATGGCAAAGGCCTGTCCCGTCGTGTGCATGACGGCGTTAGCGATTTCGAAGCTGATGCGATTGAGGCGGGCCAGAACTTCGAGGCAGATGCCGATGCGGGTCTTGACCGCCGCATCCGCCCATGCGGGTGCCGCAGCCTGCGAGGCGGCGATCAGCGTGTCTGCATCTGCAGCCGGATAGGTGATGCCGAGCGTCGGGCCGAATGGGGAAACTTCCGCGCCGAACTTCGCCGTCTCGGGATGGCCAGGCAAGGCAAAAGGCTTGTCGAGCCGGGCATTGTAGGATGCCAGGCCATCGTCCTTGGCGGTTTCGCCATAGATCTTGCCGCTTGGGATTTCAGGATAGGCCGACCAATAACCGCGTTCCTGCGCAGCCTTCAGGGCTGCGGCAAGGGTTGGCTGGTGGCGGTCGAAAAGGGCATCCATTCACATGTTCCTCTCATGCTGTGGATTTATAATTGACCGGCCGGTCGGTTTATGCAAGAGTTTTTTCATGAACCGCCCGATCCTGGCGGAACTGGAGGAAACATGTCCGAATCCGACACCGTCCAATCGGCATTTGCCGATGGCGTCCTTACGTTGACGCTCAACCGTCCAGACAAGCTCAACGCCTTCAATGAAGAAATGCACCTGGCGCTCAGGGCAGGCTTCGAACGTGCGCATCACGATGCATCCGTTCGGGCTGTGCTTCTGACCGGCGCCGGTCGCGGCTTCTGCGCGGGGCAGGACCTCGGCGACCGCGATCCGCGCAAGGGTGGGGCGGCCCCGGACCTCGGACGCACGATCGAGCTTTTCTACAACCCGCTGATCCGGCTGATCAGGACACTGGAAAAGCCGGTCGTCTGTGCCGTCAACGGCGTTGCCGCGGGTGCAGGCGCCAATATCGCGCTTGCATGCGATATCACTCTGGCGGCGCGCTCGGCGCGTTTCATTCAGGCCTTTGCCAAGATCGGCCTCGTACCCGATTCCGGCGGCACCTGGAGCCTGCCGCGCCTGCTTGGCGAAGCGCGCGCCAAGGCGCTGGCACTGACCGCCGAGCCGCTCGACGCGGAAACGGCGGCAAGCTGGGGGCTGATCTGGAAGGCGGTCGACGATGCGGCACTCCTCGATGAAGCCAGGACCCTTGCCACCAAACTCGCTTCCGGACCGACAAAGGGTCTCGGCATGACCAAGCGCGCGATCCAGGCAGCGGCAACCAATTCGCTCGATGAGCAGCTTGAGCTTGAACGTGATCTGCAGCGCGAAGCTGGACGCAGTGCCGACTATGCCGAGGGCGTCGCCGCCTTCCTGGAAAAGCGCAAGCCGGAGTTCAAGGGACAATGACCGACAGGATCATTCTCACGGCCCAGGAGCTTGCGAACGCCTGCGCAGACGCCATGTGGCGCGACGACAATGCCTCCCGTCACCTTGGCATGGCGATGGATCGTGTGGCACCCGGCATGGCGGTCATTTCGATGGTCATAAAACCGGAGATGACCAACGGCCATGGAACCTGCCACGGCGGATACATCTTCACGCTGGCCGATTCCGCCTTCGCCTTTGCCTGCAATACCTACAATCAGCGGGCCGTCGCGCAGCATTGCTCGGTTACCTACATCGCACCGGCCTTTGCCGGTGACCGCTTGACGGCAACCGCGCGGGAGGTTTCACGGCGCGGGCGTGGCGGCATCTACGATATCAACGTGACCAATCAGAACGGCGAGCACATTGCCGAGTTCCGTGGCCATTCGCGCACCGTCAAGGGCACCCTTTTGCCGGAAGAGGCGTAAAGCCGCCGGTCATTCATCTCGGAGGAGAGACAGACATGGAAGACCTTTCACCCCGCCCTGGCGACCTCGACGCGATAGAAACAGCATCGCGTGACGAGATCGCCGCACTTCAGCTTGCCAGGATGAAGTGGTCACTGAGCCATTCCTATGAGAATTCGCCCTTCTACCGTGCGCGTTTCGACGAAGCGGGCGTCCATCCCTCGGATCTGAAGTCGCTGGCTGATCTCGCAAAGTTCCCCTTCACGACCAAGAAGGATCTTCGCGATACCTATCCCTTTGGCATGTTTGCCGTGCCGCGCGAGAAGCTGACGCGCATCCATGGATCTTCGGGCACCACAGGCAAGCCGACGGTCGTCGGCTATACGCAGAAGGACATCGACGTCTGGGCAGATATGGTGGCGCGCTCGATCCGTGCTGCCGGTGGCCGGCCTGGAGACATGGTCCACGTCGCCTACGGCTACGGTCTCTTCACGGGTGGCCTTGGCGCCCACTACGGCGCCGAACGGCTTGGCTGTACCGTCGTGCCGATGTCGGGCGGCATGACAGAACGTCAGGTCACGTTGATACAGGATTTCCGGCCGCGCATCATCATGGTGACGCCATCCTATATGCTTTCGATCCTCGACGAGTTCCACAGACAGGGCATCGACCCGCGCGAGAGCTCGCTGGCGGTCGGCATCTTCGGCGCCGAGCCCTGGACGAACGCGATGCGGCAGGAAATCGAGCAGTCGTTCGACATGCACGCGGTCGATATCTATGGCCTCTCCGAAGTCATGGGTCCCGGCGTTGCCAGTGAGTGCGTCGAGACCAAGGACGGGCTGCACATCTGGGAAGACCATTTCTATCCTGAAATCATCGACCCGGCGACGGGCGAGGTCCTTCCCGATGGCGAAATGGGCGAGCTCGTCTTCACGACTTTGACCAAGGAAGGCCTGCCGATCATCCGCTACCGCACGCGCGACCTGACACGGCTGCTGCCCGGCACGGCCCGCTCCATGCGGCGTATTGAGAAGATTACCGGCCGCTCCGACGACATGATGATCCTTCGCGGCGTCAACGTCTTCCCGACCCAGATCGAGGAGCAGATTCTGAAGTGTCAGGGGCTTGCTCCGCACTTCCAGATCGAGCTCAGCCGCGCCGGTCGCATGGATCAGATGACGGTTCATGTCGAGTGCACGCCTGAGGCTGCGGACGAAATTGCACGCGCCTCCTCGGCAAAATCCCTTGCCCACTACATCAAGAGCGTCGTTGGTGTTACCACGAAGATCGAGATTCGCGACCCTGGTGGAGTCGCACGATCCGAGGGCAAGGCAAAGCGGGTCGTCGACAACAGGCCAAAGGAATAAGGCTACTGCTTCCCGGCGTGACGATCATTCCGGGAAGCTGAAATTCACGAGCCCTTCGGCTCATCGCGTGGGGGCGCGGAGGACAAACAGGAACGCAGGATAATATGGCACGAACGCGCGCGATCGATTTTGAAGAGAAACAACGCAGCCTCTTGAGCAGCGCCGCTGCCGTCTTTGCGGAAATGGGAATGGAGAAAGCCTCCATGGCCCACATTGCCTCGCGCAGCAACGTTTCCAAAGCCCTCCTCTATCACTATTACCCGAGCAAGGATGCGTTGATTTTCGATATCATTCGCAACCATCTCGAGGAACTGGAAGCTGCCGTTGCTGCCGCAGACGAACCCAGTGTGACGCCTCAGGAGCGACTTCGGCTGCTGGTCCGGCAAGTCCTGGAGAATTATCGCGATGCGGACAACGAGCACAAGGTGCAGCTGAACGGCACGAGTGCGCTGTCGCAAGAACAGCTGGACGAGTTGCGCGCCATCGAGCGCCGGATCGTCAAGCGCTTCTCCAATACCATCATCGAGATCAACCCCGACCTCAACGCCAGCAAGCCTCTGCTGATGCCAGTGACGATGTCGCTCTTCGGCATGATGAACTGGGTCTACATGTGGTTTCGCCCAGGCGGCCAGGTCAGCCGTGACGAGTATGCAGATATCGCCACGACCCTGATCCTCGAGGGCGTCAAGGCGGTCCGCTAGGGCCCGCGGCGTTTCGCCTATTGCGCTTCGATCGCGCATAAGGCCCCTTGAGATGATCATGACCGGCGGGCCGAGCCTGAAGCTTGATCATTTCGGTTTGGGAGCAATGAGATTGCCGAACTCCATCGGAAAGGGGAACAGGATCGTCGAGCTCTTCTCGCTTGCGATGACGTTCAAGGTGTTCAGATAGCGCAGCTGCATGGCCTCTGGCTGCCTGGCAAGCACTTGGGCCGCTTCGAGGAGCTTTGCCGCCGCCTGCTGTTCACCCTCGGCATTGATGACTTTTGCGCGGCGCTCGCGCTCGGCTTCCGCCTGGCGGGCAATCGCGCGGATCATCGATTCGTTGATGTCGACATGCTTGATCTCGACAGTGGCGACTTTGATGCCCCAGGCATCCGTCTGGGCGTCAAGGATTTCCTGAATGTCCAGGTTGAGCCGGTCACGTTCCGCCAGCATCTCGTCGAGATCATGCTTGCCCAGGACCGAGCGCAATGTCGTCTGGGCAAGCTGGCTTGTCGCCATCATGAAGTCCTCGACCTGTATCGTCGACTTTCCGGGATCAATGACCCTGAAGTAGATCACCGCGCTGACACGGACCGAGACATTGTCATGAGAAATGACGTCCTGGCTCGGCACATCGAGTACTCGCGTGCGCAAGTCGACCCGGATCATTTGCTGGACGTAGGGGATCAGGAGTATCAGGCCGGGTCCCTTGACGCCTGTGAAGCGGCCAAGCGTGAAAACGACGCCGCGTTCGTATTCCCGCAGGATCTTGATCGCCGATGCAATGATCACGAGCAAGATAAGGATCGCCACAAGATAAAAGGCAAGATCTGCAAACATAGCCATGACGTTCTCCTGCTCTCTTCAGGCCGCTAGCTCTTGTCGGGGCGTCTCTCGACCTCGAGCGTCAGACCGTTGCGGGCGATTACCTCGACAGCGTCCCCGGCGGCGAGCACCTCGGTGGAAATCGCCTTCCAGCGCTCGCCATGCGTGATGACGTAGCCTGTAGGCCCGGCCCAACTCTCGACCTGGCCCGAAATACCGATCATCTGCTCAGAGCCCGTCGCGACTTTGCGCCACCGCGAGGCAAATGCCAGGCGTGCAACGAGCAGGCTGAAAACGAGGCTGGCAAGAGCGATTGCGCCAAGTAACGGGCGCGAAACCTGAAGGCCCGGCATATCCGTATCAAACAGAATGGTTGCGCCGAGGATCATGGCTACCCCGCCGCCGATGCCCAGAGCGCCGAAGCTTGGCGAATGCATCTCGGCCACCGTCAATCCGACGCCGAGGATGATGAGCCCAATGCCGGCAAAACTCACCGGAAGCAATGCCAGGGCATAGAGACCAAGAAGGAGTGAGATGCCGCCGATCGTTCCGGGAAACATCGTCCCAGGCGCAAGAAACTCGAAGATGAGGCCATAGATACCAACCATCATCAGGATGATTGCGATGTTTGGATCGGTAATCACCGAAAGCAGGCGTGTTCGCCAGTCCGGCTCGAATTCCTGCACCGCCAAACCGGCGGTATCAATTCGCATGTCTGTCTGACCGACCCGCACCACGCGCGCCTGTGTCTGCGCAAGGAGATCTTTGACATCCACCGCCGTGAAATCAATGACATGTTCGCGCACCGCAGCGGTCGATGAAAGGCTCGCGCCTTCCCGCACGGCCCGCTCTGCCCAGTCGGCGTTGCGATTGCGCAGTTCCGCAAGCCCGCGAATATACGCCACCGCGTCGTTGATGATCTTCTTTTCGCTGGCACTGGCTGGAGGCTCGACTTGCTTGTCATTTTGCTTGTTCGGTTCTTTCCCGGGGTTTGCATCGCCGCCAAAAGGGTTCACCCCGAGCGCGATCGGTGTCGCTGCTCCGAGGTTCGTGCCTGGCGCCATCGCCGCAATGTGGCTTGCATAGAGAATATAGGTACCCGCGCTGGCAGCCCTTGCGCCGCTCGGTGCGACGAAGCCGGCGACTGGGACGGGCGAGGCAAGGATGGCACGAATGATGTCCCGCATGGACGTGTCGAGGCCACCGGGCGTGTCCATCTCAAGGATAATCAGGCTGGCATGTCCGCCGGCACGCTGAAGGCCCCGTATGACATAATCTGCCGTTGCAGGTCCGATGGCGCCGTTCACCTTGAGGACGACCGCAGCGCGATTGGATTGCGCCGACGCCGCCAGCGTGAAGATGCCTGGAGCTAAGAGCAGCAAGAACAACGAGATCAGGATTGGCGGCACCCACCGCCAACGCTTCAAGCTCAGCGCTACCACTTGCGGAACGCTCATGATTTTCCAGTATATCCCAGAAATCACAAAGAGCCAGAAATCACAAAGAGAAAGAAAAGCGTCGCAGTCCGGGGCGAACAGCTTGAATGTCTTCGAGGGTATCGAGGATCGTTTTGCTCTCGATTTTCAAGGGTATCCGGATGTGAAAAACTTCCCGATCGGGGTGATTTTTATGCCGTCGGACACACGCTTCCCGATCGGTAAGGATTGCGTTGATCTAACGGAAATCTTCCTGTACGGTAAGCCACCTCAGGAGATGCTCGATGTTCAGGTCCGCACGCGATTTCGGCGCCGCCATCCGGGAAAATCGGAAGGCGCTTGGCTGGACACAGACCGAGCTTGCCGCCCGGTCCGGCACCGGCGAGCGCTTCATCGTCGAGCTCGAATCCGGCAAGCCAAGCTGCCAGCTTGAAAAGTCCTTGATCGTGGCGCGCACTGTCGGCATCGAGATCGGCGATCTCAGGACGGCCCAAGCCGCCCCGGCCTCGCCTGACGATGACCTGGACTTCCTGCCGACCTTCGGTGACGGTCGATGACGACGATCTTCTACGAAGCCCTCCCCGTCGCCCACCTGACCTTCGATGGCGAGTGGCGACTGGACTATGACCCGAGCTGGGAAGCGCGCCGCTCGGCCTTCCCAGTGTCGCTGACCATGTCGCTCCGTTCAGGCCCAGTCGGTGCTGAACGGCTCCTGCCCTGGCTTGCAAATCTGCTCCCGGAAACGCACCTCGCCGAAATCGGCCAGCGGCTGAAGGTCTCGCCCCAGGACATCGTTGGTCTGCTCGGCCACATCGGGCGGGACACTGCGGGTGCATTGTCGATTGGTGCGCCCCGTAAGCCGGGCATTCATCTGCAGCCCGTGCCGGATGCGACGGCACTGGAGCGCATCCTGGACGAGCTTCCGGCAAGACCCTTCCTGGTTGGAGAACGTGGCGTCTCCATGTCTCTTGCGGGCGTGCAAGAGAAGCTACCGGTCTTCGTGGATGAGGGTGGCGCCATCTCTATTCCGATCGATGGGACACCCTCAACCCATATTCTGAAGCCGGGTTCAAAACGGCTTGCGGGCAGTGTCGAGAACGAAGCCTTCTGCCTTACCCTCGCGCGCGCCTGTGGACTGGGGGCCGCCGAAGCAACGACCGGTGTCGCGGGTAACCGGCGCTATCTGCTTGTGAAGCGCTATGACCGCTTCACCGATCCGCAAGGCGAGACTCGTCGACTGCATCAGGAGGATCTTTGCCAGCTAACGGGCAACTTCCCATCGCAGAAATATGAGCGCTCCTCCACCGGACGCGGCGTGACCCTGAAAATGATGTTCGACACCGCCAGCGATCTGGTTTCGCCTGCCGAGCGCCTGACGCTGCTCGATGCAGTCATATTCAACGTGCTGATTTGCAATTCGGATTCCCATGCCAAGAACTATTCCATCCTGATCGGTGCTGGCGGGTCAGCGAAGATGGCGCCGCTCTATGACCTGATGTGCGCGGCTGTGTACCGCCAGGTTGACCAAAGTTTGCCGCAGGGGATCGCCGGCCGGTTCAACGCTCCGGACCTACGGCGAGCGGATTGGCAGGCCCTGGCAGACGAGGTTGGATTAAGCGGTGCATCGACGTTGAGGCGCGTTGTGGAACTTGCCGAGCGTGTCAGCGCCGCGTGCGACGACGTAGCGCCGCAAGTCGAGGCTCTGGCTGGCGATCCGGTGAGAGTCCTCGAGAAGATTATCAATTCCGTCCGAAAGCGGTGTCGGCGAATACGGGTCCAATGTCGCGGATAGCCAGTAAACCACGGAGGGCGGAAATTATTTCCGCTTCTCTTGCAAATATTGCGCTCACACAACTGCCGATTCTTCCGTAAATGAGACGGTACGGTCGCTGTTGCGGCAAGAGACTGTAATCGGGCCGTCAGCCGACTATCACTATCAAAGGATAGGTCCAGGAGGGAAACCAAGGACTATCCCGGCACTCTCGTCTTGGACTTCGTGGTGCGCTGGGGTAACGTCCGCGCGACACAAATCATCAAAGACCCATGGCAGCCAAGACGACACTTAATGCGAAGAACCTTGAAGCTCTCGGCGTGCAACGCCTCGCCGAGCTTCTCATGGAAATCAGCACCGGCAGCGCTGCGCACAAGCGTCGGCTTCGTATGGAGCTTGCTGGCAACCATAGCAGCGCCGAAGTTGCCAGGGAGGTTCGCAAGAGGCTTTCCAGCATTGCACGCGCCAAGACCTTCGTTGGTTGGCGAAAGGTGAAGGCGACCAGGACCGACCTGGAGACCCAGCGCAAGTCGATCGTCGAAACCGTCGCGCCCAACGATCCCGCAGGAGCGTTTGAGCTAATCTGGCAGTTTTTTAGCGGTTGCGGATTCTCTATTTCAGCGATCGGACGATGGCAGCGGCTCGTTGATCCAGAGCTTCCATCAAGCCTGCACCGACGCCGGCGCGATCGCCAAGGCGGCGAATATCGATGCCGATGTCCTGGCCGAGAAGATATTCAAGGCAGTTCCAAGCAATGCTTACGGCCAGTTCGACCGGCTGATTGCTGCAATGGTGGCGGCGCTGGCGAATGAAGGATTGGAGCGTCTCAAGGCTCTCTTTGTCGGCTGGTCGAACGAGCCCAAGGAGAAGCCGGCCAAGAAAGATCAGAAGGTCATCGGCTGGAGCAGCGCTGGCCCCATCTACGTGGACGAGGTTTACGGCAATCACCAGGATCTGATCATTCGTATCGCGCTCCATGAAATAGCCGACGCCCAGGGTGATGTGGATGCCAATATTGCGCAGCAGCCGGAAAGGGCACATGGAGCGCCGATGGTCGCGGCTGACATCGCCAACCGTCTGGTCTCGGCGGGACGGGCTGAGGAAGCACTGAAAGCCCTCGAGAAGGTTGATGCGAAAGGCCGGGCGGATGTCCCCTTCGAATGGCAGCTTGCCCGCGCCGAGGCACTGGAAGCGCTGGGGCGCAACGACGAAGCCCAGGCGTTTCGCTGGGGCCGAACTGACCGAACGTGGTGTGATGGTCCATCGAGCCACTATCGGTCGATTTCTCCAACGGCTTGGGCTGAGCAATAAAAAGAAGCCCACGACCTGAGAGCGCAACGCAGAGGGCCGGCGCTCCGCGGGATCAGCGCGATGCCCTAGCTATCTCGATACCAGCCAGTTGGCAGAACGGTGGCTTGAATAGCCCGGCAGTCGCTCGGCCACTGCGGGCGGTCAACTCCTCATAGAGCCCCCCGGCGCGCCACCTCCGCCTCGACGACTGATTGCACCGGGGGAATGGCCTCGTCTAACCGGTGAAGCCGTAATGCCGGCGAACCAGATACGCAGGACGCTGCTTCGATTCCATATAGATGCGACCGATGTATTCGCCCAGGATTCCCAACCCGATCAACTGGAGGCTGCCCATGAACAGAATGGCGACGAGCAGCGAGGCGTATCCGGGCACATCCACGCCATAGATGAGCGTCTTGAAGGTGATGTAGAGCGCGTAGAGCAAGGTGGTCAGCGTCCCGACACTTCCCACCCACGTCATCAGCCTGAGTGGCACGGTGCTGAAACTTGTGATGCCTTCCAGCGCGAAGTTCCAGAGCTTCCAAGCGGAGAACTTGGTCTCGCCTGTCTGGCGCGCAGCGCGCTTGTAGTCGATTACGGCGGTCCTGAATCCGACCCAGGCGAACAAACCCTTCATGAAGCGTTGCCGCTCCGGGAGACGTTTGATCGCAGCCACGACCGCGCGGTCCATCAAGCGGAAATCGCCGACATTCTCGGGAATCTTCGTGTCGGACATCCGGTTGTGAAACCGGTAGAACATTCCTGCGGTCTTCCGCTTCAAGTACGTGTCCATGGTGCGGTCCGCACGCCTCGCCAGCACGACCTCGTAGCCCGCTTCCCATTTTTCGATCATCTTCAAGATGAGTTCTGGAGGATCCTGAAGATCTGCATCGAAAGGAATGGCCGCGTCCCCGTTCGAGAAATCAATGGCGGCGGTCAACGCAGCCTCTTTTCCAAAGTTTCGGGAGAGCTCGATGACCCGAAAGCGATTGTCCTCCTGCGACAGCGCGATCAATTGTTCCAACGTATCGTCCTGGCTCCCGTCATCCACGCAAATGACTTCAAAGTCGTATGCCGGGGCTTTCGCCATGACGTCAGCAATTGCATTCCGAAATCGATTGATACCGTCCGCTTCATTATAGAACGGGACAATGATGGATACGCATTTTTTCCTATTCACAATTCCCTCCAGTTAAACCTCCCACACTCAGATATGCACGGGTCACTGCGTACGCATCACAGCCCGCGGCGCGTTTGTGCTCCTGAAATCACGCGACTCGACAACGCAACCGTACACTTCCATCGATCCGGGCAGAACTGATCTACACTCGTAGCGTTCTGATTCCGGCAAACGGCCGGTCGACAACCATCGAACAAAGCGATACGGAGGACTTATGAAGATCAGAAACAATCGGCCACATTTTATATTTCCTGCATGCTTTTTTGTTCTCATATGGTTGGCGACCTATAGCGTTGCCGTCATGAATGGTGACGATGTAGTTCACTATGCGTCGTCGCTGCAGAGCTCAATGCTTCCGAAATTCAGCGGCGGATGGACTCCAAATAGAGTCGTTGACAACTACGGAAGAAGCATCTTCGCCTCGACATTCAATTTTCTGTTCTTTGCCACGAATGGAGTTGCAAAGGTTAGCTTCTTTAGCTTCTACAAGCTTTTCTCAGCAAGCGTCTTTGCACTCTTCTCCACCGGAGTGCTTGCTTATTTCCTTCGATCATTGCCTCTCGACCCGAGAAACAAGGTTTTTTCATTTGTCTTTTCGCTGATCATTGCAGTTTGCATTTTCAAATTATTACCCTGGAAGAACCAAGTCCATTTTATCTGCTACCAGTTGCCGGCATTCTTGACATTCGTCCTGCTCGGGATGACAGCAGGCATCAAGGATGACGGCGCGAGCATCGAGAAAACCTCGTGCCTGTTGTTGCTGTCCTATGTCTGTTCGTTCTCGCTCGAAGCATTTTCCGCGGCAATTTTCATATTCAACGCAATGCTGCTCGGGTTGCATTTGCACAAGAACGGATGGCAGGCGCCTGCGGTCATGTCGCAGGTCAAAATTGGATCGCGATCGATGATCGTGCTGACCAACATACTCTTCAGCTTGCTTGCTCTTCTCGTCACGATCTTCTTTTCCGAAAGAGCAACGGTGGTGACCGGTGCGGGGCCCAGCGAAGGGTTCACGTTCGGTCCCGCTTCCAAGCTGGCACCGGTTGGGCTGGCACTTTTTCTTATTGGCGGGAGTGCCATTGCATTATGGCGTGGGAGAAAAAAGCTGGAAGATGCCGAGCATCGGAGCAGCGTGCTTTTTTGCATTCAGACAGCTCTGGTCGTGCTCGCGGTGACGTTTCTGATCTCTCTCAAGACACGGGTGAACTATCTGGCGATAACAGAATATCCCTGGGGCGACCTCATGCTGGTAGGGAAAATAGCTGTCCTGTATTTATTTGCACTCGTCGTTTCGCGTGTCGCCTCCAAGCACCGCACAGTTCAACCTATCCTGACGTTACTTCTCGTCGTCTTGTTTTCCAAGTTACAGCACGGCTCATTTCAGGAGATCGAAAAAGGGAATGCGTTTTCACGGCAGGTCGAGGCCGCCTATGCGAGGGCTACGCTGGGCGATAACGCCACGCTCAAGACAGGACTCCAGCTGGACGCAATTCCGATGCAGATCAGACCGCTTCCAACAGCTTCATCGCCGGAGTGGTTCATCAAAGGCTATGAAACGGTGTTCAAGAAATACTATGGGGTGAAGTCGCCGATGTTCGAGTAGATGCCGCTCGGCCGGTGACGGGCCGACTGCTCGCGATGGTCGTGCCGCAGCGCTCGCGCTCCTGTTCAATCGGCCTTTTGCATCTATGGAATACGACTGGTCTGCCCCTGCAAAGTGATCCTTCTTGAAGTCAGTCGAAGAAGGACATTGAAATGGCAGCGAAAAGACACAAGGCGGAAGAGATCGTCACCAAGTTGAGTCAGGTTGACGTGCTGAATGCTCAGGGCAAATCGATGGCGGAAGGCGATCCGCTCGATGTTGCACTAGCAAAGCCTTGTTCGAAGAACAAGGGTCGGCCCCTTGGGTCCTCCTCAAGATCCATTCCCGAGGGCATGGTGTCCGGGTTTGGACAACCGAGCGTTCCGCACTACGATTTGCACCAAGAGGCTCGCAATCAAAATGGCACGGCGAAGGATGCGGCCCCGGCATTTCCGTCGGAGGCTGAGATGAACGTACTCGGCGGGATCCATGCAGTATAACCGCAGTTTCTACAGGGTTATCTCTATCTCAAGTAGCGTTCGCACATCCGGCTGACATAACACACTGAGCGCCAAGTGCATCGCAATGTTTCAGGCTTCTGATTTCCTTGCCTTCGGCTGTGTTGGGGATGTCCTTATCCTGAAAATCCCTCGCCTTTTTGGGAAGCATTCCTGCTCAATCACCGAATTTCAGCCGTTCCAGGACCAATGGATCATATTCGGGTGCCTGGATCCGTCGCCGGTCTTCCTCCGGCTCGCTGAGTGGTTCGGCCGGTTGAAGCTTGTCTCTGGCCTCCAGGGCGAGGCGTTGGTAAACGCCGGTGCCCTGGCGCTTCCAGGCGATTTCCTTTTCACTGAGCTCGCGGATGACCCTGGCCGGCGAGCCGACCGCCAGGCTGTTTGCCGGGATGTCGGCCCCTGCCTTGACGAAAGCCATGGCGGCAACGATCGAATTTTCGCCGATGACAGCCTCGTCCATGACGACCGCATTCATCCCCACCATGGCATTGCGACCGATCCGGCAGCCGTGCAGCACGGCGCCGTGCCCGATGTGGCCTTCCTCGCCGATCACCACCTCGACATTTGGGAAACTGTGCACGACGCAGGTCTCCTGGACGTTCGAACCGCGTTCCATGACGATGCGCCCGAAATCGCCGCGCAGCACGGCGCAAGGCCCGACATAGCAGGCCGCTCCGATGATGACGTCGCCGATCACCACCGCGGCAGGATGGACGAAGGCCGCCCGATGGATAACAGGCACGACGCCATCATAGGAATAGACCATAGCCATCTGATCAGTCCCTTGTCTTAGTCTCTTGTCTTGGCGACCATTGTCAAAACATCGTATTGGGCGACCGTCGCACCGTTCTGATTGGTCACATTGCAGTCCCAGCGCACCTCGCCGTGCTCGGCGCCGATGCGCGGATTGATCTCCTTGCAGGTCAATTTCACCTGCAACGTATCGCCCGGATTGACCGGCGTGAGGAAGCGCAGGTTGTCGACGCCGTAATTGGCGAGAACCGGGCCTGGGGCCGGGTCGACGAAGAGGCCGGCAGCAAATGAGACGATCAGGTAGCCATGGGCAACGCGACCATCGAAGAACGGATTGGCGCGGGCGGCTTCCTCGTCCATATGGGCGTAGAAGGTGTCGCCGGTGAAGTTGGCGAAGTGCTCGATATCCTCAAGCGTGACGGTGCGTGTTCCGGTGACAAGCTGGTCGCCGATCCGCAGTTCGGCGAGCGACTTGCGGAAGGGATGTTCGCCATCCTTGCGGACCTCGGCATCCGCAACCCAGCGGCCGGTGACCGCGGAAAGAAGCGTGGGCGAGCCCTGGACCGCGGTACGCTGCATGTAATGCTTGACCCCACGAAGTCCGCCCAACTCCTCGCCGCCGCCGGCACGTCCCGGGCCGCCGTGCACGAGACCCGGCAGCGGTGAGCCATGGCCGGTCGAGGTCTTGGCGCTGACCCGGTTGCCGATCAGCACGCGGCCGTGGAAGGGCGCCATGCCGAGAACAACCTCTTCGGCAAAACCCGGATCATTGGTGAAGACCGACGATACCAGGCTTCCCTTGCCGCGACGGGCAAGGTCGACAGCCTCCTCGGCGCTGTCATAGGGCATGACCGTGCTGACCGGGCCGAAGGCTTCGACGTCGTGAACAGCCCGGGCGTCCCAGGGTTTGTCGCAGTATAGCAGCACTGGATTGAGGAAGGCTCCGGCCTCAGCGTCTCCGGAGACGACCCGGGGATTGTCCGGATCGCCGGCAACGATCTCTGCATCGGCAAGAAGATCGCGGATGCGGGCGCGGACCTCGTCGCGCTGGGCAAGGCTTGCGAGCGGGCCCATGCGGACGTTTTCATCGGCGGCATTGCCGAGCGCCGTCTTGCCAAGACGATCGCCAAGAGCGGCGACAAGAGCGTCGCAATAGGCGCGGGGTGCGATGACGCGGCGGATGGCCGTGCACTTCTGGCCGGCCTTCGCCGTCATCTCGCGGGAGACTTCCTTGACGAAAAGGTCGAACTCCTCGGTGCCAGGGGCCGCGTCGAGACCGAGGACAGAGGCATTGAGACTGTCGGCCTCCATGGTGAAGCGGACCGAATTCTCGATGATTGCCGGATGCGTCTTCAGCTTGCGGCCGGTCCAGGCCGAACCGGTAAAGGTGACGGCATCCTGTCCGTCGACATGATCAAGAAGATCTCCGACGGAGCCGCAGACAAGTTGCACGGCGCCTTCGGGAAGCAGGCCCGTCTCGACCATGCGGCGCACGACCAGTTCGGTCAGATAGGCCGTCTGGCTCGCCGGCTTGACGATAGCCGGCATGCCGGCAAGCAGGGTCGGCGCCAGCTTCTCCAGCATGCCCCAGACCGGAAAGTTGAAGGCATTGATGTGAATGGCGACGCCCTGCAGCGGCGACAGGATGTGCCGGGCGGCAAACGTGCCGTCGCGTGACAGGCTTTCAACGTCGCCATCGACAAGCACGCGCGTATTCGGCAACTCGCGCCGTCCCTTTGAGGCATAGGACAAGAGAGTGCCAATGCCGCCATCGATATCGATCCAGCTGTCTGCCTTCGTCGCACCGGTGGCCGAGGAAAGGGCGTAGAATTCTTCCTTCCTCTCCATCAGCGCCTGGCCAAGTGCCTTCAGCATGGCGGCACGCTCATGAAACGACATGCGACGCAGGGCCGGGCCAGCCTTCTTGCGGCCGTAGGCCAGAGATGCGGCAAAGTCGACGCCGGTGGAATCGATCAATGCAACCGGTACGCCTGTCGAAGCGTCGAGGAGTTCGGCGCCATCCTTCGTGCCGGGAACCCAGCGGCCATAAACATAGCTTTCGAGGCGGCGCGGCGGGTTTACCAGGACGTTCATCGTCTTATCCTTCCGGTCAGTTCAGATTGCGCGCAGCAAGCTGCGCATCAACGGCCGCCTGCCATTCGGATAGCAGCGTCTCGTTGGGTGTGTGGCGAAGGCCGAAGCGAGCCAGCGTTTCGTAGCGCGCCGAGCCGGAGAGCCCGAAGCTTGCCGCAACGCGCGGGCGCCAGTAGGCGATTGCCTTGCGCGCTGCCGTTGCTCCGTCTTCCGTCTCGGCAATTTTCTTCAGTCCCTCGATGCCGAGTTCGGTGTGATGCGCCTCGCTGGGTAGAATGGCGCGGAACACTTCGGCAAGTGGCTGGTAGGAAACGCGGGCAAGCTCGCGCAGCTGGATGGTGCTTGCGGTACCCATCAGCACGTTCATGACAACCGCGTCGATCCAGCCATGCAGGGGATAGTGGAAGACCGAAAGGCGCATGTCGCCGCCCTGACGCACCCCACCGATATCGGCGTCGCGCTCCAGCCGGGCGTCCCAGGGATGGTGGACGGCGTAACGGCCGGTGTCGGCGCCGAAGCTGCCCATGATCTCGAGGACCCGACCGGCATGGTCGGTCTTTTCAAGCACGATCTTGGCAGACGCGATGCGCTCCTTGATCCCTGGCGCGTCGTTGATCGTGTCGGCAAAGCCGGCTGCACCCGCAAGCTCGCTATCGACGAAACTTGCCATCAGGCGCAAAAGCTCGCCGCGATAGCGTGGGGTCACATTGTCAGGCGACGTCAGCACGCCACCTTTCAGCAGGTATTCCTCGATCGGCATCGTATCGGACATTGGCTAATCCTCCCTCGCTTTCGCGCCTTATTGGTCGTAGCTGACCACGACCCGGTCGCTCAGCGGATAACATTGGCAGGTCAGAACATAGCCCTGGCGCACTTCGTAATCCTCGAGCGCATGGTTGACCTCCATCTCGGTCTCGCCTTCGATCACCTTGGCCCGACACGTGGAACAGACACCTGCCTTGCAGGCGTAGGGCGCGTCCATGTTGTTCTCGAGCGCGGCTTCGAGCAGGGTTTGCCCCTGCTTAGGCATCTTGAAGACACGGGTTGCACCGTCGAGGGTGACGGTTGCCTCGCATGCCGCGTGGCGATCCGCAGAGGCAGCGCTTTCGCTCTTTCGGCGCGCCCGGCCTGGCTGCGAGGACGCAAAGAGCTCGAACTTGATCTGCTCTTCGCGCATTCCGTGGTCGCGAAGGGCCGCCGCGATCGTCAACATCATCGGTTCCGGACCGCAGATGAAAGCGGTGTCGACGGATTTCAGGTCGATCCAGTGCCTGAACAATGCTGCGCACTTTTCGGTATCAATGCGCCCCGTGAAGAGGTCGATATCCTGGGCTTCGCTTTCCAGCACGTGCAGGATGGACAGCCGACCGAGATAGCTATTCTTCAGATCGTCCAGCTCCTCGCGGAACATGATCGAGCTGATCTGCCGGTTTGCGTAGACGAGCGTGAAGCGCGAATGGGGCTCACGCGCCAAGGTGGTCTTGATGATGGAGAGCACCGGCGTGATGCCGCTGCCGGCGGCAAAACCGATGTAGCTCTTGGAAACCTCGGGCTCGATCGCCGTGAAGAACGCGCCCATCGGCGGCATCGCTTCCATCGTGTCGCCAATCTTGAGCTCTTCATTGGCCCAGGTCGAAAAGCAGCCGCCGTCGACCCGCTTGATGCCGACCCTCAAGATACCTTCGTCGCGGCCGGCACAGATCGAGTAGGAGCGGCGCAGTTCCTCGCCATCGAACTGGCGGCGAAATGTCAGATACTGGCCCTGCGTGAAATCGAACGCACCGCGGTCCTCGTCCAGCGGAGCAAGGGTGACGACCACGGCATCGCGCGTCTCGCGCTTGACGTCGGTGACCTGAAGGGAATGGAAACGTGCCATATTGCGGACCTCACTAGGCAAAGGGTCAGATGCACTTGAAATAATCGAATGGTTCCAGGCAGTCGGTGCAGCGATAGCTCGCCTTGCAGGGCGTCGAGCCGAACTGGCTGATCTTTTCTGTGTTTGCCGATCCGCAGCGCGGACAGGCGATCGTCAGATTGGAGCGGCCAGAGAGCCGATCGACACGCTGGCGCAGGATCCCGTCGATCGCGGTGCCATCGACAGGCGGCGCGATGCCATAGGCCTTGAGCTTTTCGCGACCTTCGGCGCTGATCCAGTCCGTCGTCCAGGCCGGCGAAAGCTGGCGTTCCAGCCGCAGCTTTTCGATGCCCTTCTCATGCAGCGCCCGCTCGATATCGAGATTGATGATCGCGGTTGCCGGACAGCCCGAATAGGTCGGCGTTACCGTCACAACCAGCGTGTCGTCATCGAAGGCGACATCCCTGATAATGCCGAGATCGACCAGGGAGATCACCGGAATCTCGGGATCCGGAACCTCTGCAAGCCACTGCCAGACGTCTGATGTCGAAGGCAAAGTTACGGCCGTCATGACCGCCTCCTTCCGTTACCAGGTCGCGCCCGGATAAGCGCGCTGCAGGAATTGCAGATCGGCCAGGATGAAGCCCATATGTTCGGTATGAAGGCCGCGCTTGCCGCCCTTGTGCATGAAGCCATCGGAAGGCTTCTTGAGCGTTGCCTCGGACAGGGCCTCGCCGACAAGCTCATCCCAGGCGGGCTTCAGGCTTTCCGGCTCCGGTGCAATGCCGGCAGCAACAAGCTCCGCGTCCAACGCGTCGCCGATGAAGAGTTCACCGGTATAGGCCCAGAGATCGTCAAGCGCTTCCTGCATGCGCCGATGGCTTTCGGCGGTACCGTCGCCAAGGCGGATGATCAGATCGCGGCTGCGATCGAGGTGATAGGCAACTTCCTTCGTGGCCTTTTCGGCAATCTCGGCAATGCGCTTGTCGGTCGAGCCGCAAAGCGCCTTCAGCATCAGGAAATGCCAGGCGTCGAACAGAAATTGACGCATCAGCGTCTTGCCAAAATCGCCATTCGGACGCTCGACCAGCAGGACGTTGCGGAAGTCGCGCGCATCACGCAGATAGGCAAGATTGTCGGCGCTGCGGCCCCGGCCTTCGACTTCGCCGGCAAGACCGAGCCAGAGTTGTGTCTGGCCGATCAGATCGAGCGCGGTGTTGGAAAGCGCAATGTCTTCCTCGAGCGCCGGTGAATGCCCGCACCATTCGGAAACGCGATGACCGAGGATCAGCGCATTGTCGCCCATGCGTGTCAGAAACTCGAAAAGTGCCGTCTGGCTGACGGCCGTGTTGGAGGCAGCGCTCATCACATATGCCCCACTTCTTCGGGAACGTCGAAGAACGTCGGATGACGATAGACCTTCGAATTCGAAGGATCAAACAGTGGTCCCTTGTCCGAAGGCGCGCTGGCGGTGATGTCGCTCGAGCGTACCACCCAGATGCTCACGCCTTCGTTTCGGCGGGTGTAGACATCACGTGCGTTGTTGACGGCCATTTCGGCGTCGGGCGCATGCAGGCTGCCGACATGCCGGTGATTGAGGCCGTGCTGGCCGCGGATGAAGACTTCCCAAAGAGGCCATTCGCTGGACATGGACATTTCTCCCGTCTTGCGTTTCTCACGGGCCATGGCCCGGAAATCGCGTATTGTTAAGACTTGCGACTGCTTGGAGCGGACGCCGAGGCGTCCGGACGCATCATTCGGCTGCGGTGCGCTGAGCGGCGCGACGCGATGTCATCTTCTCGGCGTGGGCAACGAGACCATCCCGAAACCATGCGCCATCGTTCCATGCCTTCTGCCGGGCGCCGAGGCGTTCGGCGTTGCACGGACCGTTGCCGGCGATGACGGCGAAGAACTCGGTCCAGTCAGGTTCGCCGAAGTCGTAACCGCCCTTTTCCTCGTTCCACTTCAGATCCGGGTCCGGAACCGTCAGGCCGAGATATTCCGCCTGCGGCACTGTCTGGTCGACGAACTTCTGGCGCAGCTCGTCGTTCGAATTCTGCTTGATCTTCCAGGACATGGACTGGGCTGAATGCACGGATGCGTCGTCTGACGGACCAAACATCATCAGCGATGGCCACCACCAGCGGTTCAAGGCGTCCTGGACCATGTCCTTCTGGGCGGGCGTGCCCTTGACCATCTTCATCAGGATGTCGAAGCCCTGGCGCTGATGGAAGCTTTCTTCCTTGCAGATGCGGACCATGGCGCGGGCGTAAGGCCCGTAGGAACAGCGTTGCAGCGGTACCTGGTTCATGATCGCCGCGCCATCGACCAGCCAGCCGATGGCGCCGATGTCGGCCCAGCTCAGCGTCGGGTAGTTGAAGATCGAGGAGTATTTCGCCTTGCCACTGTGCAGCTGCTCGTACATCTCGTCCCGGCTGATGCCGAGCGTTTCGGCCGCGCAGTAGAGGTAAAGCCCATGGCCGGCCTCGTCCTGAACCTTGGCGAGCAGGATCGCCTTGCGCTCGAGCGTCGGGGCACGGGTGATCCAGTTGCCTTCGGGCAGCTGGCCGACGATTTCGGAATGCGCATGCTGGCTGATCTGGCGCATCAGTGTCTTGCGATAGCCTTCCGGCATCCATTCCTTCGGCTCGATCTTCTGACCGGCGTCGATGCGCTCCTGGAAGGCGCGTTCAACCGGATCCATTTCATCGAGCGTCTTGACGCGGGCGCTGTCGGTCTTGACCATCTGTGCGTACATGGTTCGTCTCCTTTGCCTTGGCGCGTCAGACGCGCTCGAGAATGATCGCGATGCCCTGGCCGACGCCGATGCACATGGTGCAAAGCGCATAGCGACCGCCCTGGCGATGCAATTGGTAGGTTGCCGTCGTGACCAGCCGGGCACCGCTCATGCCGAGCGGATGGCCCATCGCGATGGCGCCGCCATTTGGATTGACATGGGGCGCATCATCCGGGAGGTCCAGATCGCGCAACACGGCGAGCGCCTGGGCGGCAAAAGCCTCGTTGAGCTCGATCACATCCATCTGGCCGATCGAAAGACCGGCACGCTCGAGCACCCGCCGCGCGGCCGGTGCCGGGCCGACGCCCATGATGCGCGGTTCGACGCCGGCGGCCGCCATTGCCACGATACGCGCCTTTGGCGTCAGGCCCTGTGCCTTCGCGGCCGCTTCGCTTGCAACGACAAGAGCGGCTGCACCGTCATTGACGCCTGATGCATTGCCGGCGGTAACACTGAGATCAGGGCCATTGACGCCCTTCAATCTGGAAAGCTGGTCGATCGTCGTGCCCGGACGCGGGTGCTCGTCGCGATCGACAATGATGGGGTCGCCCTTCTTTTGCGCGACCTTGACGGCGACCAGTTCGTCCGCGAAGAGGCCAGCCTCCTGAGCAGCCGCCCAGCGGGCCTGGCTGCGGGCCGCGAAAGCGTCCTGGTCGGTGCGGCTGACGCCAAAATCGGCTGCCACATTGTCGGCCGTCTGAGGCATCGAATCGACGCCAAAGCCCGCCTTCATCATCGGATTGACGAAGCGCCAGCCGATCGTCGTGTCGTAGATGGCGTTGGAGCGGGAAAAGGCGCTGTCTGCCTTCGGCATGACGAAAGGCGCCCGGCTCATGCTTTCAACGCCGCCGGCAATCACGAGGTCACAGTCGCCGGCGCGGATTGCTCTTGCTGCCATTCCGACGGCATCCATGCCGGAGCCGCACAGGCGGTTGACGGTTGTTGCGGGGACACTGACCGGCATGCCCGACAACAGCACGGCCATGCGGCCGACATTGCGATTGTCTTCGCCCGCCTGGTTGGCGCAGCCGTAGATCAGATCATCGACCTTGCTCCAGTCGACGTCAGGATTGCGTTCCATCAGCGCAGTGAGGGGGAGGGCGGCCAGATCGTCTGCGCGAACCGTCGCCAGCGCGCCGCCATAGCGACCGATGGGTGTGCGAACGGCATCACAGATGAATGCTTCCGACATGCGCGATTTCCTCCTGCTCTCGCAAAGCCGATCAATTCAGTATTGATTAACCGACCGATCGGTCATGTTATTAGCATGCGATATGTCACAGAGCAATGCATTTTTGTGGAAAGTTTGTGATATTTAATATTCTGCAGGAAAAACCTTAGCACGAAAGCCGCGCCGGCGGCCGAAAAGCTGATCGTAAGATTGCTAGAAAGCCTCGTGGGCCAGCATCTCCAGCCGTAGGACCGTCGCTGCGGTCGAGGCGGACAACGGGCCCGAAGCCGTGACGAAGGTGCGGGCCACGTGGGCATCTGCGGCCGGAGAAAGTTGTCTGTAGGCCCGCGCAAACAGCTGCCGCGCTGCCTTTCCCGGCCAATCGTCGGAGAGTGCGCCTGAGGGCAATCTTGGATCATGCAGATGAACGGCGCGGAAGCGATGCACGAGCAGGAGGCGGATGGTCAGCGCTAGGGAAGGCGAAAAACTGACGGAGGCAGCCGGGCTGAGCAGAGCGCCGAACTGCGCCAGAAAAACCGCATAGGCTTCCGCATGCACTGTCAGATCCCAGTACTCGGAGGCGAATTCTTGCAGGGCCTTTGGATCTTGTGGCGGTTCTGCGCGGAAAACCAGGGAAGGCACTGTCGCGGTCACCGCCCTTGCAGGGCCGACCGCCAGGCGGTCGTTGAGACGCGCGTGGCCAGCGCGCTTCAGCGCCTGCATGGCGTCTTCGACCGCTGGCCCCGTTACATGGACGAACTGCCACCCGCTATCCTCGGGAGCAGAAAACAGCACGCGGGCCGCTGCCGCGAACTCGCTACCGGCGGACCGTGACAGCCGGTAGTAGCTGCGCCGCCCCTCTCTTTCTCCCGTAAGCTGGCCGGCGGCAACGAGCCGGGAGACTGCGGTGCGCACCAGCGTCTCGCTGATGCCAACGTCCGCGCAGGTCTCGATCAGGTTGCCGATCCAGGCAATGCCGCCGCGCGGCTCGACGACGTCACCGTAGATGGTCACGATGAAGCTCGCTGCCTTCAGCGGGCTTTCATCCAGAATGCGTCGTATCAACTCGCTTGCCCGAGCATCTGCCGGATTGGTCGCTGCCGTCACCGATTCCTCCCTGGATGGTGACAGTGCGACTAGCATATTGTCGAGGCCGCTGCATCCCCACGGGACGCGAGGCGCTGAGGCGGAGCCATCAGGCATCCGCCAACAAGGAGACCGCTGACGTATTAGGGTTCTCTGATTGCGCTGTCGAGCCCTCGCAAGATGGGATAGAGGAAGTAGGAGATGACGGTGCGACGCCCCACCATGATCTCGGCTGAAACGGTCATGCCGGGAAGCAGTCGCACGGGCTCCTCCGAACCTTTGAGCCTTGGATCTGCAAGCGGTATGCGTGCCTTGAAGTAAGGCGCTGGCGACTGGGTCGCTGCCTCCTGCTGGGACGGGGTGAAAGCGTCACGGCTCACCGTCCTGACCGCTCCGGACGCGGTGCCGAACTTCTGGAACGGATAGGCGTCGAACTTGATCCGTGCATCCTTGCCCGCCGTGATACGTCCGATGTCACGCGTATTGACGTTGACCTCTGCCTCAAGCGGGACGTTGAGCGGAACAAGCGTCAAGATCGGCTCTGCCTCCCGAACGACGGAGCCGACGGAGCGCGCCGCAAGGTCAAGCACGACGGCATCAGCCGGCGCAGACAGGACCACCATGTCGCGGCGAAGCTCCATCTTCTTCAGTTCTTCGGCGGCAGTGTCGCGTTGGCTGCGCAGGTCGACAAGCTGCTCCATGGCTGCGCGCCTGAAGTCTTCGATAAATGCCTGTCGGTCCGCCTTGAGCTTGGCGAAGGTATGCTCGGCCTCATCGGCCCTGCCCTGGACGGCCGAAAGACTGGTCTCGACGTCAAGGCGGGCGTCACGCGACCCCAGAAGCGTTATCAGGGATCCGCTCTCGCGATTATAAAGCCGCTCCCTGGCGCCCTCGATCTGGGACAGCGTTTCGCGTCGATTGGTGAGGACTGCCTCCTGGTTTCGGCTGGAAGCAATCGTCGCCGCCTGGGCCGCGATCTGCTGATCGTAGTTCTGCAATTGAGCCATGTAATAGGCGCGGCGCTGTCCGAACAGCTGCATCTGAAGCAGCTCGTCGCGCGATCCGCCCGCCGTCTGGGTGTAGTCGGCACCGGCAAGCTCTGCTTCCAGACGCTTCACCTGGGCGTCGAGTGCAACAAATTTTGCCCGCTGCTGATCGGCGTCAGCCTGGCTGAACGTCGCGTCAAGCGTGGCAAGCACCTGGCCCTTCTGCACGATCGCGCCGGCCGCCACATTGATCGTTCGGATGATTGATGTTTCGAGCGGCTGCACGACGATGGTCGGCTCAGTCGTGATCAGTTTGCCCGGAGCAACGACGACCTCGTCAATCGATGACACCGACGCCCAGGTGATGGCCGCTGCAATCAATGCGGTGATGCCGTAGAGCGTCATGCGGGCGACCCTTGGCGGAGCGCGCTCTTCCAGTTCCACGGCATCCGACTGGAACTCCGCAATCGCTGATGGCAGCGAGCGCCTGAGGGCCGGCTGCGTGACCGGGGCGGTCGTTGGAACAGGCAGGTTCTCCCCTGGCTTTTGAGCGCGCGCGTTCATGCTACCTGCCTCATCTGCTGTGACCAAAGGTGACGATATGTCATGCAGCGTGTGACCAGCTGATCATGCCTGCCGATATCGGCGATCTTGCCGCGTTCGACGACGAGAATGGCATCGGCGTCGACCAGCGTGGAGAGCCGGTGAGACACGATGACGACCGTTCTTCCTGCCGCAATCTGGCTGAGGTTCTGACGAATGATCGTCTCGCTGTCAGGGTCGAGCGCGCTGGTGGCCTCGTCGAGAATCAAAAGTTTAGGGTCGGTGATAAGTGCTCTGGCGATTGCCAGACGCTGCTTCTGACCGCCAGACAGGTTCGACGCGTTTTCTTCCAGCATCGTGTCGAAACCCCGCGGAAGCCGCTCGATGAACTCCTCGGCGCCCGCAATGCGTGCCGCTTCCATGATTTCCTCGATGCTTGCATCGGGTTTTGCTGCCGCGATGTTTTCGCGAACGGTTCCGCGGAAGAGGAAGTTGTCCTGCAGCACGACGCCTGTACTCGTCCTCAGATGCACGAGGTCGATCTCGCGGCTGTCATAGCCGTCCATCCGCACAATGCCCTGCTGGTTCTGATAGAGACCCTGGATCAGCCTGGTGATCGTCGTCTTGCCCGAACCGCTCTTGCCAACGACACCGAAGACGGAGCCGGCGGGAATGCTGAAGGAGACGTTGTCGAGCGCCGGCGGGCCGTCCGGCCCGTAGCGGAACGTCACCTTGTCGAATTCGATGTTGCCTCGAAGGCGCGGGCGGATACCACGACCCCGACCGGCCTGTTCCGGGCGCTGGTTCATGATCTCGCCGAGCATACGCACCGAAAGTGCAACTTCCTGGTACTCGTGTACCATCGTCACGATCTGGACAAGCGGGCCAGAGACGCGACCAGCCAGCATGTTGAATGCAACCAGCGCACCAATCGTCATCGCGCCATTGAAGACATCGAGCGCGCCAAGCCCGATGATGGCGACACTCATCAGCTTCTCGAGAAGTCCGGTCATCGATTGAGCAGCCGTTGAGATCTTCTCGACACGGAACCGGACGGAGATCGATTGCGCCGAATAGTCGTCCCAGGCGCGTCGCTGGCGGGGTTCAAGCGCCAGCGACTTGACGGTGCGCATGCCGTGGACGGTTTCGACGAGCAAGGCCTGTCGGTCGCCTTCGGCCTTGTAGAGTGCCTGAAGGCGGCGCTGGAAGGGGCCGACAAGGAGCATGACCACGAGGCCGACAAGGGCTGCAAAGCCGATGACGACGAGCGTCAGCTTCACGCTGTAGAGAAGCAGGATCGGAATGAAGACCAGCAGCGAGACGCCGTCGAGAAGTGTCAGAAACAGGCGGCCGGTCAGAAACTCGCGGATCCTGCCGGTCTGCTGCATGTGCTTGACAAGGACACCTGCCGATGCCTGCTCGAACAAGGCAATGGGAAGATTGAGCAGATGGCCGAAGGTGCGCGTCGCAATGCGGATATCGATCCTGTTCGTGGCATAGAGCAACAGGTATCGGCGCAGGAAACTGAAGGCCGCATCGAAGACAAGCGCAATGGCGATGCCGATCGTCAGGACCGTCAGCGTTGCGTAGCTTTGATGGACGAGCACCTTGTCGATGACGAGCTGGAAGAAGATCGGCGTCATCAGGCCAAGGCCGTAAAGAACGATGGCGGCAAGGGCGACATCGCGGAAGAAACTGCGCTGCTTGATGATCTCAGGAATGAACCAGCGGAAGCCGAAGGGCTGGTCGGCATCATTGATGCCGAAGTTCCGCTTCATCATCACCACAGATCCGCACCAGGACCTGATGAACTGCTCCTGGTTCAGGAGAATGAAGTCAGGGCGCTCGGCGAGCGGGTCGAGAACCCTGATCTTTGCCTCTTCCTCACCCATGGCGGGGCCGGCAATGACGACCCAGTTGCCGTTGTCGAGTTCTGCCAGAACCGGGAAGGCTTCGCCCAACTGGAGCAGCGATGTCCAGGAGAGCTTGATCTGCCTTGCGCGCAGTCCGGCATCCTTGGCCATGCGCAGCAACTGCCGGATTTCGACCRGGCGTTCGTCGACTGCATAGTCGTGCTGCAGGCGCTCGGGCGACAGATCGACGCCGTGATGGCGTGCAACGAGAGCAAGGCAGTGTAGATTGGTGTGCAAAAAAGTACTCATGGCCCACCCGGGTGTCTGGGTTGAAGAAGTGGCGTTGGTCAGTTGAAGTTCGGCGATGCGTTTGCCGAGCTACCCGACGGCTGGATGATTTCGGCCTTCGGGCTTGATGGCAGATCGTTGATCCGGCGCACCGCACCGGCTTCGACCAATCCAACAAGGGCCTTCTGCATCAGATCGACTGCATTCGCGAAAGCGTCGACCGGCATGATGATGCGCTGACGGAAGACCGGCTTCGGGTTGTTGTTCTGATCGCGCTCTGTGGCCGACAGCGACATCAGATCGATGCGCACGATGGTGCCGGTGACAGTGATTTCGCCAATTCCGTCTGCATAGAGTTCATTGCTCATTGTCGTCTCCTCGTTTTGATGCGTGGTCATGGATGGTGATGCTGTGCCTGTTGCCAGGCCGGGAACGGATCCGTCAGATGTCTGCCGAGATCCGGGTCGAAGCTTGCTTCGTCTCCGATCAGGCAGTCGTCGAGCGCTGCGCTGATCGCCTTTTGATCAAAGCCCGCGCCGATGAAAACGAGTTCCTGGCGGCGGTCGCCCCACACGGCGTCCCAATACCGATCGAGCAACTGACGGAACTGCGGGTAGCGTGGCCAGTGCGCCCTGGATACGCTCGCCCACCAGAAGCCCTTGGTGTCCATCCGCCGCTGTGTGCCGGCAATCGAAAGAAGTCCGATTTCGCTCGGCCGTGTTGCCAGCCAGAAGTGCCCCTTGGCGCGAATGAGGCCCGGCCATTGCTGCGCGAGAAAGCGATCGAGTGCTGCCGGGTCAAAGGGGCGGCGTGCGCGATAGACGAAGCTCGTAATCCCGTATTCTTCGGTTTCCGGAACGTGATCGCCCCAGCCATAGAGCTCCTTGTGCCAGTACGGGTGCCGGGAGGACTTCGCCTCGCTGAAAAGCCCGGTATCGAGAATGGTGGAAAGCGGCAGGTGACCGAAGTCCGTCTCGATGACACGCGCATCGGGATTGAGCGCGGCAACGACCTGGCGCACCATCGCGCGTGTTTCCGCACTGACCTCCGAAACCTTGTTGATCACGACGACATCGGCAAATTCGATCTGCTCTACCAGAAGGTCGACGAGTGTCCGTTCGTCGTCCGCGTCGCGGCTTTCGCCACGATCACTCAGGAAGTCTGCGCTCGAATAATCGGCAAGAAGGTTGGCCGCATCGACGACGGAAACCATCGTATCGAGCCTGGCAACGTCGCAAAGCGCGCTGCCGTTTTCGTCACGGAAGGAGAATGTGGCGGCGATCGGCAGAGGTTCGGCAATCCCGGTCCCCTCGATCAGCAGGTAGTCGAAGCGATCGTCGGCGGCAAGCCGGCGCACTTCGCTCAGGAGGTCGTCACGCAACGTGCAACAGATGCAACCGTTGGTGAGTTCGACCAGCGTCTCATCGGTTCGCGACAGGTTGGCTCCGCCATCACGAACGAGCTCGGCATCGATGTTGATCTCGCTCATGTCGTTGACGATAACGGCAACCCGGCGTCCTTCCCGGTTACGCAATACATGGTTGAGGATGGTTGTCTTTCCCGCGCCGAGGAAACCCGCCAAAACCGTTACTGGGAGGCGCTTGTCGCCACCTGTCATTGATACTCCCCCACTCGCTGTTACGCTGCGAGCTGCTGCCTGAACGCCACGTCCACATAGTAGTTGGTGCTGTTGAATGAGCTCGTCGGGAACAACCCGCTGGAGCCATATGCATAGAGGCCGTTGCCACCGCTCAGCGCCGACGACATGGCCTGCAGATTGCCGTTGGTCGTGGTGTCACTGAAGTAGTTGCCCGTCGCCGAATAATTGCCGTTCGTGCTGTAGGAGACGACGTATGTCGTATCCGCATCGATTGCGACCTGCTGCGAAAGATTGACAGACTGCCAACCGCTTGCGCTCTCGTTGGTGAAGGTCGCGCTCGCCAGCAACGTGCCGCTTGCCGTCCAGAGATAGCCCGTGTGGGGTCCGGTATTGTCCTCACTCTTGTAGAAGCGAATACCGGTGATCCAGCCCGCTGCATCCGACTGGAACTTCATGCCGAGATTGACAGGGCTGTTGTCGTTGACTGAGATGATCGCAGGTGTCGTGCCGGGTGCAAAGACGTTCTGCTCGCTGCCCTGATTGGTCACGTTGAGCGAGACATTGGCCGTTGACGTCGCTCCTTGAGTATCTTGGACCGTGTAGTCAAAGCTTGCTGCACCGGTATAGCCGGCCAGCGGAGTGAAGGTGATCGCGCCGGATTGGTTGTCGAAAACGACCGTACCGTTGATCGCGTTGCCAACGCTTGCAACCGAGATCTGGTCGCCATCGGGATCGTTGTCATTGGCGAGCAGGCTTGATGCCTGGATGACAACAGGCGTTCCGACACTCGTCGAAATTCCATTGTCGTTGACGGCAACAGGCACAGCATTTTGCGACGACTGCTGATAAAGGACGTCCACCCAGTAGTTGGCCGAATTGTAGCTCGCGGTCGGGAACAGGCTTCCGTTCCCGTATGCGTAGACGCCATTTCCACCGCTCGTCGAACTGGACGGCGCAGTCAATACTCCGTTCGTATGGCTCGTCGTGAAGTAGTTTGGCGTTGCTGCATAGAAGCCGTTCGAATGATAGCTTGCGACATAGGTCACACCGGCAGAAATGGTCACCGGCTGCGAGAAGGTCACAGTTTGCCAGCCGCTTGCCGTTTCGTTGGTAAACGTCGCCGTTGCGAGAAGTTGACCGGTACTGCTCCACAGTGAACCGACGTGGGTACCGACGTCCTGAGCGCTCTTGTAGTAGCGTAGGCCGGTGATTTCACCGCGCTCGGATGCCACAAACTTGACGCCCAGTTCGACAGATGAAGGATCGTTGTCGGCGGCAATGCTTGGTGCATCGGAGCTGCTGAACAGACCCGCGCCGGTGGCCTGGGCTCCGACATTGAGAGAGACGGTCGCAGACGATGTTCCGCCACGACCATCAGAAATGGTGTAGCTGAAGCTTGCAGCACCGACATAGCCGGTCGTTGGCGTAAAGATGGCGGAGTTGGTTTGGCTATCAAACGTTACCGTGCCATTCGTCGCGCCATTTGCCCCCGTCACCGTCAAGGCATCGCCGTCAGGATCTGTGTCATTGGCAAGCAGACTTGCCGCGGCGATTGAAAGGGCTGTGTTGGAATAGGTCGTGAACCCGTTATCGTTGGCTGCAACTGGCGCGTTGTTGACCGTCGATTGGTTGAAGACGACATCCACCCAGTAGTTCGATGCCTGGTAGCTGGAGGTTGGGAACGTCGTGTTCGTTCCAAGGGAGTAGACGCCGTTGCCGCCGCTGCCTGCGCTCGACAAGCCGGTCAGCGCACCATTGGTATGATCAGTCGAGAAATAGTTGGTGGTTGCGACATAGCTGCCCGTCGTATGATAGGAAGCAACATAGGTCGTTCCGGCAGTAATCTGGATTGGCGAGGAGAACTTGGCTGTCTGCCAACCACTCAGGGACTCATTTGTGAATGTGACCGTGGCGATCAGCGTCCCGTCAGCAGTCCATATTGAACCGGTATGGGCGCCAGTATCGCCAGCGGCCTTGTAGAAGCGAATGCCAGTGAGCGTGCCGCTCGCCGAGGCGGCAAACTTCATGCCCAGTTCGATTGGAGCATTGTCGTTGTAGCTGGTATTGCCCGGACCTTCGCCGGCCTGGAACAGTGATTGGCCGACCGGTCCGTCCTCGACGGTCAGGCTGACATCGCCCTGATCAGTGCCGCCGCGGCCATCGGACAGCGTGTAGCTGAAGCTTGCCGGCCCTGTGTAGTTCGCATTGGGAGTGAAGATGACCGTGCCGTTCTGGCTATTCAGGGAAACCGTTCCGTTCAAGGCATTGCCAACGGCCGAGATGGTAAGCGCGTCACCGTTCGGATCGACATCGTTGGCGACGAGGGAAGCAATGGAAATCGTCAGTGTGCCATTGCGTGAGATCGAAAGGCCGCTGTCGTCGGTGGCAACGGGCACGCTGTTCGGCCCAGCATCGAAGACGACATCGACCCAATAGTTTGCCCCGCCAGAGTTGTTGCCGGGGAAGGTACTGGTGGAACCATATGTATAAACACCACCACCGTCGACCGCCTTCAGCGCGCCGTTGCTGTAGGTCGATCCCGTGGTGAAATAGTTCTCGGTGACAGAATAGAAGCCGTTGCTATGGTAGGAGGCGATATATGTCGTTCCAGCCGAGATATGAATCGGCGAGGAAAACATGACGGTTTGCCAGCCCGAGAGAGATTCGCCTGTCGATACGCCGGTTGCAAGCAGCGTTCCAGTGCTGGTCCAGAGACTGACCACATGTTCGCCGGTGTTATAAAAGCCCTTGTAGAATCGTATCCCTTCGATGGAGCCGCCCGTCGTGGACTGAAAGCGGACCCCGAGTTCGACGCCGTCGCGATCAATCGCAGTTTCCATCGCGGGTTTGGAGGCCAACGTCCAGAGGCTGTTTGTGTCCGGCAGGATGATGCTGACCTGCTTGCCAGCCGACGGTGTTTCCAGGTTGACACTGTCGTCCACGGCGCGTGACATGATCGTGTAGGTGCCGCTGGCCTGGACAACCCAGTTGTAGCTCCAGTTCTCGCGGCCGGTTGCCTTGAACCAATGCTGTCCGCCGTCGGTTGAGACTTCGATCCCGGCGATGATGCCTCCGCCGAAATCCTGGGCCGTTCCTGTTATGGTGACATGCTGCCCTTCGACGAAACTGGCACCGATGATTGGCGAAGTAATCGTCGATGTCGGCTTGATGTTGTCAGTGGATTGCGTGGCGAGGATAAGGCTTGCATCCAGCGTGGTTGGCTGGATCCCCATGTCTGCAAACATGTTGACCATGGCCTGCTGGACGTTGGGGTCGGTTGGTGTCTCTGCGCCCTCGTGTTGATCGTTCAGTCCCCACGACCAGAAGACGGTACCTGCGCCGAACACCAAAGCTCCGCTTTCGGCTCTGTACATCGTCAGGCTGTGGTTTACGACGGCATCGCCAACGCTAGTTCCATAGTCCCGGAGGTAGGTGTTCACTGCCACAGTGGAGAGCGAGAGGTTGATCAGCCCGTCCGGTCGGAACCCATTTTCGACGTCGGAATCCCATTCGTAGCCGAGCAGATTTTGTACGAGATTGTATGTTTCTCCGGGCTGCAGATTGGCAACATCGGTATTGCGCCAGAAGCGCAGGTTCGAATAGTCGTAAGGGATTGAAATGGTATCTGCGCGATAGCTGTCGACCGTGAACATGGTTCCGGTCAGCGAGTTTTCCGGTTCCTGACCAGGGTCGGCATAGCGTGGATCGCGCCAGGTGCCGGTGCCAATGTTGCTCGGATCGGTGCTGGTTCCCCAGGTCTCCTTGTAACAGACCATCGTCCGGTATGCCTGGCCATTGCCGTCAATGCTGCTTTCCCAACGCACCTTCCAATAGCACTCGTTGCCGCTCCAGAATGCAAGGTTGACGCCACTATCGCGTGCAGCCTCGACGTTGGCGCGCTGCTCGGCAGACCAGTATTCGTCATGACCGACCGACAGATAGGCCTGGTGGTTGAGCAGCAGGTTGCCATTTCGGGCAGCATCGACCCCCGTCACGTATGATACGTCGTAGCCGTTCTGCTCCAGCCATTGAATTGCTGAATGCTCGGCGCCGAAAATGTAGTCCCAGGTTCCGCCAACCGGGCTGGTATTGGTGATGATCGGCCGGTTGTAGCTGATCGCCGATGCACGCCCAATTGCGGTCAGGCCGCAACTGCAGTTTGGAGGCAGGTAACCGATCATGTCTGCTGGGTCGACGGGAACCTCTCCGTAGTAGAGGCTTGCTCCACCCCAGGCATTGTAGGCTTGCCAGGTCGTATCGGAGGTCTGGAAGAGAATGTCACTCGTCGAGGCGTCATCACGTACGACAAATGGAATGATGCTCGCGTCCTCGACGCCATCTTCACGGACCAGTTTGGCAATATAGACGCCGGAGACGGCGTCCGCTGGGATCTCCCAGCTTGCCGAGACCGACCAGTTGCCGCAGTCGATCAGACCGAGAGACATGTCGACGATCGGATGTGGCTGGATTTGCGCGGTCGTCAGCGACTTGTCGATCGACGCGACTTTGCGCGCGCCGTCTCCGCCGTAGTAACCGAGACGATAAATATCGATGCGGTAGTGGGTCGAATCCGTCGCTATCTTGAAGTCGACGGTCTGGCCGATATTGGAGCTGATTTCGGTTGCGAAGCCCTGAATGGTCCCGCCGCCGTCGCCATCAACGCCCCACTCACTTCTTGGGTTGCCCTGTTTCATGTTTTCGAGGGCGATCTTATTGAGCGTAGGAGCCGCGGCCACTGCAGCTGTGACGGCCAAAATCGTCGTCGTCGAAGCTGTTACGGCGAGGGTCGCCGGCGCATCCGAAGTCGCCGTTGCTGACGCAGATGACGTATCCTCAGCCGTTCCCACACTTGCGACCGAGAACCTCAGAACCGGAACACTCGACGTATCGCTCGCGTCCGAGACCGGAAGCACAACGTCAGGAGCAGCTGACAGAGCCGGCTCCAGCGACGTCGTGGTGATTGAAGTGGAAGGATCTGGTGGCAGCACGGTGCGTGGTTTGATCGTCTGCGGGTCGGGGGTGCCTTCGGTCGGCGTTGTGGCGGTGGTGAGCGCCAAGCTCGCTCCGCCGGTCGCGTCGACTGTGGAGGAGGCGCCTGAAGCCGGTGACGTTTGCGCCGCGCCTGGATCATTGGTCAAGGGAGACGCAGTGGTCGTCCCCGTGAGCGAGGTCACAGAGCCGACGGTGCTTAAATCGGCAACTGCGCTATCGCTGGCTGACGAACCAACTGTTGCGGTCACGAAAAGAGCGCTGCCGGTTGCTGTTGCGCTGTAAACATTCAACGAACCGCCATATCCGCTCAAATAGTCGCGGTCCTTGATGTTGATCCTCAGCATGACGAACGCCCTCACATTGCACTGCGACACATATTCAGGGAATTATCCTGTCACGTTTGCGGCGAGAGAGAACGACAGTAATCTGCGGTAAGTAGTATCGTAGGGCATACCCCGATAGGATTATCGATAAGCTATTGAACGGATTTTATTTAAGTTGGCTCTGTTCCACTGAAAGTAATACTTAAAGCAGTCAGCTCGAGTGAAGACTCCTTCGGGCGGACGCAGTTCGGTCCTGTGAGTTCCATAGGATCGGCAACCGTGCGGATACAAAGTTGCTTGCCGAGCGTGATGGTTCCGCATTTCGTCCGCTTAAGGTGGGGAGGCGTACGTCAGGAAACCTGCCTTTTAGCGCTGACCGATGGCGCCGACGTCCGACATACCTTCGTCTCCAACGTGCCTACCAATGACCTGGCGCGGCCGTCTCAACGCTGCAACGAAGACGCCGTGCCGGCTCATTCCCCTGCAGGGCCAGCATGTTCCTCGTCGAACGGTTGGAGGGACGGTGCGCGGTGAACGAACTATCCGGTCGCCGCGGATTTATGAGCTATGACGATAGTGGAGCCGTCGCGCGTCCGCTGAAATGAAAAGATCACATTGCCGCTTTGATTTGTGTAGATGTCTAATCGGGAGAAACAAGGTCAACGTGGCTCACGCCAAGTGCCTGGGCCAATTCGTAAAGGGTAACGACAGTGGGATTGCGTTTTCCGCGCTCTAGCCCACTGAGATATTGTTGGCTGTAGCCTGATCGCGTCTCAATATCCTCCTGCGTCAGGCCTTTCTCCCGACGTAGGCGAGCAAAGTTGCGACCGACCAATTTACGCATGTCCATGCGTGAAAGATCGCAATTTGCACACTATAAGTTTATCAACTATAGTATGTAAATTGACGACCATATGCAGGAAACGACGCGAACATGGAACTACGCCAACTCTCCTATTTCAAAGCGGTGGCCGAGGAACTGCACTTCGGCCGTGCGGCAGCCAGGATGCGTATTGCCCAGCCGGCCCTCAGCAATCATGTGATGTCGCTGGAAAGGGAGCTTGGCTGTCCGCTGTTCATCCGCTCGACCAGAAGGGTGGAACTGACCAGGGCGGGGGAGACTTTTTACGATCGCTGTGTGCGGATCCTGAGCGACATCGACCTGACCACCGAACTGACCCGGGCAGCCGGCGGCAGTCGCATCCGCCAGATCAGGATCGGCAGCATCTACCCGGCCACCATGGGCATGCTGCCRACCTTCCTTGCCAAGATCGCCCGCAAGTATCCCGATGTCCGCATCCAYATCGCGTCTGGCAATACCGGCGAGATCATCCGCGGCCTGGAGACCGGCCAGCTCAATTTAGGCTTCATCCGCCCGGTGGAAAAC